>DASUMO010000162.1:0-26580 GCA_036277695.1 Chitinophagaceae bacterium | reverse complement strand
TAATGACCGTACCAAATTTTTCATTTCTGGATCCGTATTCGACCAGGAAGGATTGGTCATTGCCACGGCGTTAAAACGTTATACAGGCCGGCTTAATATTGACCATACAGCAAATAACCTCAAAATCGGGCTGACTACTTTTGTGGGAACTTCCAGGTTGACCAATACGACCGAGAATGACCAATATATTGGTGATCCCCTGAACGCGATCCGTTGGGCCAATCCTTATGTAACTCCCTATTTCCCCGATGGATCATATAACAATACCGATTTCCTCTTACAGGGTCAGCCCAATGCGCTACAGGAATTATTGGAAAACCCGATCAGCAATAACCAGGTAAAAGGCATCGCCGCTGTTTCACTGGAATATAAATTTTCATTCTTAAAAGGCCTATCCGCCCGCACCAATTGGGGTGTTGATTATACCGATGATGTGAATACCCGATATGTAGATAAGGATACCTACCTGGGTAGCCAGCAAACGGGTACCGATGGTTCCTTTTCAAGAGGAAGCCTGAAAAGAGTACGCTATACAGGAACGACATCGCTAAGTTATGCCCGTCAAAGCGGTGATCATAATTACCGGGTTTCCCTTTTCAATGAATATATAAACCGTAAAACAACCACATTTAATTATACGGGTTATGGCCTCACCAGTATTTTCGGAAACGGGGCTGATGTAACACCGGGTACACCCACGAATGGATTTATACCTTTGGTGGGCGATGGATTTACCCAGCAAACACTGATGTCCTATTTCGCCCTGGCGGATTATAGTTTCCTGAATAAGTATTTTATCAATGCCAGCATCCGGCGGGATGGCTCTTCACGCCTTGCAGAAGGAAATAAATGGGTGAACTATGGCGGCATAGGTGCAGCCTGGCTGATCAGCGCTGAAAAATTCCTGGAAAATTCAAAGTGGTTAAGTGAACTCCGCCTGCGAGTCAGTTATGGTTCAGCGGGCAATGAAGATGTCGGTGATTCCTATGAAGCGATCGAACAATTTGGCGGTACAGTGTACAATGGTTTGGGCGGATTGGTTCTCGCCAATCTCGCTAAACCCAACCTGACCTGGGAAGTCAGGAAGACCCTGAATGCCGGTATTGACTATGGTTTTCTCAATAACCGCATCACGGGGACCCTGGATGTTTATAATGCCATCACTACTGGTTTATATCTCAATCGTCAATTATCCGGCACTAATGGAGTGAATTCCATACTCACCAACCTCGGAAGGATCCGCAACCAGGGTATCGAGTTTGCCATCAACGCGGATATTATCAAGTCCAAAAACTTTAACTGGAACCTTGGATTCAACCATACCTATAACAAGGCCAAAGTCCTTGAACTGGACGGCACTGAAGAAAATGTTGCAGGAACTGCGATCAATCGCGTGGGCGAGCGTCCCAATTCAATTTACCTGGTACGCTATGCAGGGGTTGACCCTTCTGATGGAGAAGCGCTTTATTATATGAAGGATGGGAAAACAACCACCAAGGTTTATGATCCCAATGACCGCGTCATCGTGGGTACCTATGATCCCCCGCATTTTGGAGCTTTGAACAGCACCCTGAACTATAAAGGGATTGAATTGGGATTCCAGTTCAACTATATGATGGGACATCATATTTATAATAATGACAGGGCCAATGTTGAAAACCCGGCTTACGTGATCTCCAATGTGAACCGCGACCTGCTCCGGGAATGGCAACAGCCAGGGGATATTACGGATATACCCAGTCCCTATTCCAATTTTGAATTGGGTACAACAAGATTTTTGGAGAAAGGCGATTTTCTCCGCCTCCGGAATATTATCCTGAGCTATGACATGCCGAAAGCTTTACTGGAAAGAGCAAAGATCAGTTCGGTGCGGTTCTTCGTACAGGGTCAAAACCTTCAGACATGGCATAATTTCAAAGGCTATGATCCGGAGATTGCTACCGGTTTGTTACAGGGCTCACAATACCCGCAGCTAAAGACCATCACGTTTGGCGTAAACGTAGGTTTCTGATAGAAAAAGGATTAACCTTCTCAGTTAAACTTTAAAAAATAAAAGATGAAACATATAAAACTGATATACCTGGCGTTGCTGATAACCATGGCCGGCTGGCTGGCGGGTTGTTCCCGCGCCATTGACGAGGATCCTTCTCATACCATTGACGGATCCGACTTTTTCACCAAGATCGATGATTATGAAAAGTCGCTATTGGGTGTTTATGCCCGGCTATTGCAGGATGGTTATACCGGCACATCCAATACAGGGGCCAATGCGTTGGTGGGTTTACCGGATATCATGAGTGACAATTTATTCGAAAGTGCAGAATCATTGGGTAATTACCAGGATTATTCCCGCTGGACCTATACGGCTGATGATGCCAGTATAGCCGATATGTGGCTGGATATGTACCGTATTATCCAGCAAGTCAATCTTACTTTGCGAGGAATCGATAAACTGGCAGTAACCAATCCGGGGGCGGTGAACCGTATCACCGCGCAGGCTATAGCCATCAGGGCCATGGTGCATTTTGATTTGCTCCGTTATTTCGGGGAAGCAGAAGCAAGGAATTCCACGGCAAAGGGAATAGCATATGTCGACAAGTTCGATATCGAACAGAAGCCAGCCCGCCTGAATGTAAAAGCATCTTATGACAGGATAGAAGCTGATTTGAAGACGGCCAAGAATTTAATGCTGAATATGGATAGGTCCATACAGGGTAGTGGTACCGGACCCGGCGACAGGAGTTATGTGGACGATATGGTCATTAATGCTATCCTGGCAAGAATGTACCTGACCAGCAGTGAACTGGACAGCGCTGTCAAGTACTCCACGCTTGTCATTAATGCCCGGCCATTGGCCACCCGGGCCAATTTTCCAAATATCTGGATAGATGTGACAACCTCCGAGGTAATTTGGTCGATTAAATTTGAGGCGTTTAATTCACCCATCGGGTCTGTGATGTACTATTCGGTTGGTAACCGGGCTGAATTCCGACCCACTACCAACCTGCTGGCATTATATGACCAGGCGAATGATATTCGTTATCCGAGCTATTTCCGTTCGGTATTGCGGGGAGCGAACCGGAATGATCCAAACCGGCCGGCCCGCCTGGTATTGATCAAACATGATGCAAAACAATCCAGCATACCCAAACCCGATGGCATTGTAAATTTTAAAGCCTTCCGTACGGGTGAAATGTACCTGATCAGGGCCGAAGCATATGCAAGACTGGGCGGAGCCAATGAAGCCCTGGGGCTTGCGGACCTCAATACATTAAGGAATGCGCGGATCAGCAATTATGTACCGGTTGTATTAACGGGGGCGGCCTTGTTATCCGCAATTGAAACGGAAAGAAGAAAGGAATTAGTAGGCGAAGGTCATCGTTTCCTGGATCTGAAACGAAGCAGCAGGACAGTGGTAAGGTTAACCAACTGCGCCAGTTTTTGCAGTTTACCTCCCGCTGCCAGGGAATGGGTATTCCCGATTCCACAACCTGAAATTTTAGCCAACGAGGCAATGGAACAAAATAATGGTTATTGATCAAACTGGCTTTTAAAGAGCGTTTTTAGCAGAGGTTGCATTAGTAAAGGGGAATTGCAAGCAGAGCAATTCCCCAATTTTTTATAAACGGTTTTCCCTGCGGATAAAAAGGCACCTGGCAATTCCGGTTTGAAATATTCATGCTCCGGTAAATCCCGGTCAGCTTTCAAGGCAGGTGATAGTAACTTTAGGGAAGAAAAAAATCCATCCGATTAGGATGGATCTTCATAAAGATGTTTTCTCATGTGAACGGTCAACGAGACCAACGCAGGTGGCTTTCTAGTCAGCCTGCTTTTTTCTTTAATAAATATAAGTTTTTTGAGGCAAAAAATAATTTTTCCGGCTGAATTCTTCCGGCTCCTTATCCTGCCAGCCGTTGTTGGAATTGGGAGCTTAATGCCAGTGTGTTTCTCAAAGTTGTACACTGCGGCGAAGGTTGTTGGTGATAAGAGCTTTAAGCCAGGTTGTTTTTCAAAGTTGAACACCAACAACGGCGTAAAAATAATTTTTCCGGCTGTATTCTTCCGGCTCCTTCTCCTGTTAGCCATTGTTGGTATTGGGAGCTTAATGCCAGTGTGTTTCTCAAAGTTGAACACCAACAGCGACGAAGGTTGTTGGTGATAAGAGTTTTAAGCCAGGTTGTTTTTCAAAGTGGAACACCAACAACGGCGTAAAAATAATTTTTCCGGCTGAATTCTTCCGGCTCTTTCTCCTGCCAGCCGTTGTTGGTGCTGGGAGCTTTAAAACTGGGTGTGTTTCTCAAGTTTAACACTAAATAACGGCGTATAGCCTACACTCCATTTCCATTGTTTTTCCGCATGGGTTGTTTCTTCCAGTAGGTCAGGGATCTCCATAACCATTCAAATGGCCCGAAACGGTAATAGCGTAACCAGATGGACGAAAAAATGAGTTGGAATACCCAGACCGAACCTACTACATAATAGAGCTGGTGAAACTGCAGCTTATTATAGTTTCCCAGTCCATAGCCATAAAAGAAAAGAGTGCAGATAATACTTTGCATCAGGTAATTGGTAAATGCCATTTGACCCACATTGGCCAGTCCTTTCATTAACCAGGGAACGATACGGCTCCGGAAGATTAATAGTATGAGGCTGGCATGACCCAGGCAAAGGAATAAGCGGCGGAAATCATAAATTAACCAGTGGGGAGCCCTGTAGGCATCGACGTATGCACCCCAGTTGTAAGAGCCGGCCCAGCCCTTGTCAAAGATGATCCAACCCAGGGGTATGCCTATCCCGTATCCGATCAATAAGCCCATTAGATAGGTGGACCCGGATACCTTGTTTGATAAGAATCCCCATCCCAATAAGGCCATTCCAATAAACATCATACTGATCATATCCCAGATACCATGATAAGTTCCCCAGGTTTCACTTCCTGAATTCCGCGGAATAAAATAATTAAAGATGGTAGCATAACCTGAATGCATTTTACCAACATGCCGGTTGATCTCTGCACTGTCCGGTTTTTGCCGGGCTTCCATATTCTGCCATTTAGCCAGGGCGCCCTGTTGTTCTTCAGTCAGTTCTTTTTTTTCTTCCTTGGCCTTCACTGCTGCATGGTATTCTTTCCTGCTTTGACGGGTATCGCTATACCAAAGCATGGTTTTGAGCATGCCGATGGCAAAGCACAATATCCCCAGCATCAATAACCATTTTGGTTTTGTTTTCCGGAAAGGGTAAAGCAACATGCCGCAGAGGCCATAAAAAAAGAGGATATCGCCAGTCCATAACAAGACATAAGCATTGATTACACCAAATAAGACCAGCCATAATAAGCGGCGGTAATAATATTCGGCTACAGTTGTGCCGCCCGGTGTTTCTTTTTTATTCAGGGTAAACAGGATCATGCCTGCGCCAAAAAGCATCGAGAACAGGCCCCTCATGGTACCACTGAAAAATGTTTCGATTACTGCCAGCGTTTTATAGTCGGTAGTATTGTGTGAGCCGCTGATGATGGTGTTAAAGATTCTCCAGTCAATACCGAATCCCGGGATATTCATCAGCAGGATACCCAACAGGGCTACCCCCCTTACGATATCCACTGTTTGAATTCGTTCGGCGGCGGATACCGGCCGGGGAGTGGATTGCTGTTGACCTGTTTGATTGCTGTCCATGCTTCGGGTGGTTATATGAATGATTGATCAGGAAATAACGGTTGCGGTGGCGCTGGCTTCGCCGCCAGCGTCGAGTTTGTTGGGAAGCCATCGCCTATAGATCAGGCAGCGCCATAACCATTCGGCCGGGCCGTAACGGTAATGTCTTAACCAAAGCACACTGAAAACGACCAATACCAGCGATATTTCCAATACAGTCAGGTAAAGAAGTGTTTGACTGAAACGACCATAATTACCAAGCCCGAAGCCGGTGAAGACCAGGGTGCATATAATACTTTGCAATAAGTAATTGGTCAGGGCCATCTGCCCCGCGGCAGCCAGGCCACGCCAGAAGCGGTTCAACGCGTTGCTCCCGATAATAACCAGTATAAAACCGGCATAACCCAGTGCTGTAAATGCCCTTTCCAGGGGGAAGAAAAAATTATAGGGAACCCAATGCCGTTCAATATATTTTCCGTAATCCTGCAGTGTTATTTGGTTATAATGGAGCCTGAACCAACCTAACAGTAAACCCAGGCTAATGCCCGCCAGGGCCAGCAACCAATAATTTCGCCTGGAAAAGCCGGGGCTGAAGAAACCCATTTTGAAAAGAGCCATCCCCAGTAAAATCATACTGGCAAAATCCCAGATTCCTTTCTGGTAGGTCCATTGAGCTTCCTTTGATTGGAGAGTGGGAAGAAAATGATTCCAGAGTCTGCCATAAGAATTCTTACGAACAGATTTTCTTTCTCCCTCATCTTTTTTTGGATCAAATTTCATCTGGTTCACGATCCCTTCCCATGCCCCTTTATCTCTTTTCTGTTCTTTGGTGAGGGTATCTTTCTTAACTGCCAGACTATCTTTTTTCAGGTCTTTTCCCAGGCTGTCTTTCATCACCCGGGCACTGGTATCTTTTCGCCCGATATTATCTATCGAATCTTTTTTTGCTTTTTCTGTGATCTTTTTTTCGGCAGCCTGGACAAGCAGGAACTTATTATATTTTTTACGGTCATCCGCGAAATCCCAATAAAATTTACCGCAATAAATAAGCGTGGTAACCAGCGCCGCGATCAGCAATCCCTTTTTTGACATCCGTACAAAGGGAAACAAAAGGATTCCCATCACGCCCAGGTGAAATAGCATATCACCGGTCCAGAGAAATACCAACGCATTCACCAGCCCCAGCAACATCAGCCACATATAACGCCGGGTGAAATAGTCACCGGCCTTTGACTGGTCTTTTTTTACATGACTGAAAAAGTAAATCACCATACCCGCTCCAAATACCAGCGATATAAGCGCCCGCATCTTTCCGTTCAGTAAGAGATCAACCGTTCCGAACAGGCGGTAATCATAACCCTTTGATTTTAATAGTAGCCCGTTTTGCTGGTTGTTGCTAAAGCCACCAAATATCCAGACGCTGATAAATAGTGCTCCCAGCACGGCAACGCCCCGCAATACATCAAGCGATACCAGCCTGGAGTTGGGAAGTGGGAGAGCGGGAGTTGAAGACGGGATAGCAGTTGCAGGTGTTTCTGAATGAGTGGGTGTCATGATGGTGTTGGTTTTGGCTACTGAATCAGAAAGCCCTTTAAGATACAATTAATTTAAACCGGGCAAAATAAATATTTACCACCGGTGTTGGTAAACCGTATAGTTGGCAAACTGAGAATCGCTTCCCGCTTACTAAACGATTTGTTAACTTAGAAAATTAAACACCTTTCCACCGGGTAGTATGCCTGGTAGATAAGGATGAATAATACTTTTATTAAAGCATGAAAAGCATTTTTTCCTTTCTACTTTTTTTTCCTCTTGCCTGCTCTAACTCCACGCCTGATCCTGCGATCAGCCATTATGAAGAACAGGCAGCCCGGGTTACCATCATCCGTGACCAATTCGGGGTACCGCATATTTACGGAAAGACGGATGCTGACGCGGTATTCGGATTGATGTATGCCCAATGCGAAGAAAGTTTTGAACGGGTGGAAAGGAATTATATTGAGAAGATGGGAAGAATGGCAGAGATAGAAGGGGAAAGTCACCTGTACAGCGACCTGGTCATGCGTTTACTTTATGATACGAACCAGGTTAAACAGGAATACACAGAAAGTCCGCCCTGGTTAAAAAAACTGCTGGATGCGTTTGCTGATGGCATTAACTATTATCTCTATAAGCATCCTGATACCAAACCTTTGCTTATAAAAAAATTTGAGCCATGGTTCCCACTCCTCTTTACGGATGGCGCTTTTATCCCCCTCCAAACCGGTGGACTGGGAGTGGAAGATATCCGCAATCTTTATGCATTGGAGAATGCGCCCACTTCATTTTATGTAGATCCATTTATGAAAAAAGAATCGCTGGGCTCTAATGGATTTGCCATCGCTCCATCCCGTTCCGCTACCGGGAATGCATTATTATATATTAATCCCCATGTTTCATTTTATTTCCGCACCGAAGCGCATATGGTAAGCGAAGAGGGACTGAATGCCTATGGTGCGGTGACCTGGGGGCAGTTTTTTGTATTCCAGGGCTTCAATGAAAATTGCGGCTGGATGCATACTTCTTCGCAGGCGGATGCTACAGACCTTTATGAACATACTATCGTACGCCGGGGGGATAGCATATCCTATATATATGAAAAGGGATTAAAGCCCGTTTTACAAAAACAAGTTCTACTCGCCTATAATAAGAATAATTCAATCAGCACAAAAAAAATTACACAGTATTATACCACGCAGGGCCCCTTTGTAGGTTCCCGTAAGGGCCGCTGGCTGAAGCTAAAAGAAAATAGCCGTTCGCTGAACGGCCTTATTCAATCCTGGCAACGCACTAAGGCGAAAAACATCGATGAGTTTAAGGAGTTCCTCGCACTCCGGGCCAATGCCTCTACCAATACTTTGTATGCCGATGGCCAGGGAAATATAGCATACTGGCATGGCAATTTCATACCAAAACGCAGTAAGGGTTTTGACTGGTCAGGTCCGGTAGATGGCAGCCTGGCTTCCACAGAATGGCAGGGAGCACATGCACTGGAAGAAATCGTTCAAGTGCAGAACCCGGCCCAGGGCTGGATTCAAAACTGTAATTCTTCACCCTTCCATGTTTCCGGTATGCATACTATTGATGCTAAAAAATATCCTGCTTATATGGCACCGGAAGGAGAAAACTTTCGTTCTCAATTTGCCATCCGGGAACTGGCAAAAGAAAAAAGTTATACATCAGACAAGTTAATTGATCTTGGTTATAATAATTACCTCTCGCTTTTCGATACCTTATTACCACCCTTACTAAAAGCCTATGATGGACTGCCGATGAGTTCCCCCTATAAAGATTCACTGGCCGCACCCGTTAAAATGCTCAGGGATTGGGACAGGCGTTCTACTGCGACTTCCGTTGCAACGACCCTCGCCATTGAATGGGCTTATTTTATGATGAATGCCTACCGGCAAGAGGCGAAAGTGGACAGCGATGAGGACCAGTTAACTTATTTCACCCGAATGGCCCGGGAAGTTCCAGGTTCGAAGCAACTGTCTTTGTTGAAAGAAGTGATCAATGGTTTAGTGAGGGGCTATGGCAACTGGAAGATTGGCTGGGGTGAGATCAATCGCTACCAGCGAACCAGTGGAGATTATTACCCAGGGTTTGATGATAATAAGCCCAGCTTGCCCGTTGGCATGGCTTCCGCTTTATTCGGTTCGCTGCCGGCATTTGAAGCGAGCTGGAATAAAACCAGGAAAGGATATGGTGTAGCGGGCAATAGTTTTGTTGCGGTGGTTGAATTTGGAAAAAGAGTGAAGGCAAAAAGCATTGTTACGGGCGGACAGTTCTTTGATCCTTCCTCTCCCCATTTTGTTGACCAGGCAGCCATGTTTGTAGAAGGTAAGTTCAAAGAAGTGCTGTTTTATAAAGAAGATGTGCAAAAACAGGCTGAAAGAACTTACCACCCCGGGGAATAGTTGTGAATCGTGAATCGTGAGTCATAAGTGGAGAGGATAGTTGTTGGCTACTTGCTTACGTTTTTTTGTATTAGATCTTTGCATTTTGTATTGATAAGAATTCTATGTGCCTCTATGTGAACTACTGATACTATGTGGTAAACTACGCCAATCGAAATAGTAAATCGTGAGTAGTCAGTAGTGAATAGCTGCTGGCTACTTGCTTCAGGGTGCTCAACTTTTTTTTGCACAAAACCTAAAACTTTATCACTTCCCAATATGCTTTCTTGGGAGCCAGGTTTTTGTCAAATAATAAAGGATAATCTTTTCTTCCTCTCACGGGGAAATTATCCAGCCAGCTTCGCCGGTCGGAAATATTCCAGAATGTAACCCCGGTGATGACATTTTTATATTTCCGGAAAGCCTCGAAGCAGGTTTTATACACAGCGATCTGTAATTGTTCTTTTTCGGGTGTAAATACGGTATCATAATCAGAGGCTTTTCTTTCCCTTGCGTTATGCTCTTTCGGATAGATCGAAATATCGAGTTCGGTTATCTGAAGGGGAATACCCAGTTCGGAAAAGCGTTTCAGGGTACTGTCCAGCTGCCCGGCCGAGGGTTCATTGACAGCCCAATGTGCCTGTAATCCCAGTCCATGAATGGGGACACCCCGGTCTTTCAGGTCTTTTACTAATTTGAAGATCTTTTCCCGTTTGGCAGGATTGATCTCGTTGTAGTCATTATAGAATAATAATGCATTGGGATCTGCTTCATGTGCATATTGAAAAGCCCTGGCTATAAATTCTTCCCCGCAGATTTTATAGAAAGAGGATTCACGGAGATATTCCCCCGGTTTATCAGAGATCACTTCATTGACCACATCCCAGGCATAAATGGTCCCTTTGTAGCGTCCAACTACAGTATAGATATGTTCTTTCAAACGTTGCAGCAAAACTTCTTTTGTTACTTCTTTTCCGGTAGCTGAATCCGTAAAGAACCAGCGGGGTGCCTGGTTATGCCAGCAAAGCGTATGGCCTCTTAATTTTAAATTATGGCGCCTGGCAAATGCCGCGATCGAATCGGCATCTTTCCAGTAATATTCATTTTCACGGGGATGTATCGGTCCCATCTTCATGGCATTTTCGGCAGTAATGCTGTTGAAGTGCTGGAGGATCAATCCGGCTTCATCGGTTTGAAGTGCCCGGGGTGAAACAGCTACGCCAACGGAAAAATAATCTTTGTAATAATCTTTCATTCCCTGGCTGGTTGAAGACTTCTTGTCTGACACAGCAGTTTGAGGCGAGTTGCAGACCCCGCCCAAAGCCGAAATAAGGGATATGGCTGAAATAAATTTTACCATGTTGAATCATTTATGGTTAGAGAATATGGTTGATTTCAAGTACTAAAGATTTTTTCATCATTATTTTGAATCCCGCATTTATTTAATGAAGAAATATAAACATCATATATAAAGCCGCCATCGCAGTAGCCCCGATAATGAGCGTACCGGTGGTGTGAAGCCTGTACCCTGTTTTTACATCCATTCCGGATAACTGTGTTACTACCCAGAAATAACTATCATTTACATGAGAGACGATCAGCGATCCTGCACCAATTGCAATGACCACCATCGCCTTATCCATTTCCGTTACAAATCCCATTGTAGTCATCAATGGTGCAATCACGGAAGCTGTGGTGATTAATGATACAGTAGAAGAACCCTGGGCTGATTTTAGCACTGCAGCTAAGAGGAAAGGCAGCCAAATACCCATATTACTTTCCGTTAATGCTTGTCCGAGGTCTGAAGCCAGGCCGGAACTCTGTAGCATTTTTCCAAAAATGCCCCCCGCGCCGGTAACCAGGATAATCATGGCCGAATCGTTCAAAGCCTTTCCCACCCATCCGTCAGTAGAGAACATGGATTTTTCAAGTTTAGGTGGCAGCAGCAGGCAAAAAGCAAAACCGATCAATAAGGCGATCACAGGTTCACCCAGGAAAGAAATAATATTTTTTACAGGTAGTTGCCATCCTTGAGGTTCCCAAAAACCCGATACCGATTTTAATACAATCAGAAAAATAGGTATGGCAATAGGAAAGGAGGATCGCAGTAAACCGGGATTATGTTCAGCAGTAAGCCCGCTTTCATTAATGGGGCCCGGGTCTATATAAATTTTAGCGGCCACTTTATGTGCAAAAAACAATGCAGCAACCAGCGCCACAGCAGCAGATACCAAACCAATACCCATTACCAGTGCCAGGTCGGCATTTAAAATCCCTGCCGCAGCAATAGGTCCCGGGGTTGGCGGCACCATAGTATGCGTGGTGGCAAGGCCCAGGCTCAGCGCGATGGCTGTCCCTGCCAGCGAAAGTCCTGCTTTACGCGTGAGATTCCTGTTCAGTGATGAAAGCAATACAAAACCGCTATCGGAGAATACTGGTATGGAAATAATATAGCCAATAATGCCCATTGATGTCGTCACGCGTTTTTTGCCGATCAATGAAAGAATGCCTTTGGCCAATCTCATGGCTCCGCCTGTGTTTTCAAGGAATGCCCCAATGATCACCCCTAGTATTATGATCAATCCTATTTTACCGACCGTGTTACCAAAGCCATCTTGTATGGAACCAATAATCAAATCGGTTTTCATGGACGTGGCCAGCCCCAGCGCAATGCTTACGAGAAGCAATGCAAGAAAAGGATGAAGTTTCAGCCTGGTGATCAGCAGCACAATGGCCGCAATACTGATTAATACAAATACAAGGGGCATATAATAGAGGGGTTTTTTATCTCATTTTTACACGTAACACATACATGTCATTTGTTATGAATAATGTTTTTTCGTCTGCAGTCAATGCGCAATTAGAGGCGGCATTTTCGAGATGAATGCGCCCCAGCCATTTGCCCTGGCCATCGAATATGTAAACGCCCCCGGGACCCGTTGCAAAAACATTGTTCCGGCTGTCGATCTTTAACCCATCAGGTAATCCTTTTCGGGACGGAGCCTGGCTACCTGCATCGAAAAATATACTGGCGTTTTTTAAGGTGCCTGCATCATCCAGTTCATACTGGTATATATAAGGCTTGTTGGGATCTGAATTGGCGATCAGTATTTTTTTCCCTCCCGGAAAGATTGCGATACCATTTGGCCGGCTGATGCTGTCGGTTAAAAGGATCACTTCACCCTGTGGGTCTACTTTATACACTCCCTGGAAAGGAATTTCTTTTTTGGGATCTTTCATATTCTTTTCCAATCCATAAGGAGGATCAGTAAAGTATAATTCACCGGCACTATTGAAAACTGCATCGTTAGGACTGTTCAACTTTTTGTCCTGGAATTGCGAGGCAATTGGAATAAACCGCGGAGCAGGTTGATCTAATGGGGCATTCATCCTCGCCATTTGCCGGTTACCATGCTGACAGAGTACCAGGCGCCCCTGTGGATCCAGCAACAGTCCGTTGCTACCTGTTTCGCCTCCCCGTTTTTCGGTACCGGTGTATCCGGAAGGAGTGAGGTAAACTTCCTTTCCTTTTTTTTCCGTCCATTTATAAATGGTGTTGGCCGGGACATCCGAAAATAAAAGCAGTTGCTGGCTTTCTAACCACAAAGGCCCTTCGCTCCAGTCAAACCCTTCCGCAATAATTTCAATTTTCGCATCCTTTTCTATAATGGCATCAATGGCAGGATCCAGGCGTTCAATTGTTCCGATTGTTTTGTAATGTCCCTGGGCCTGGCAACCCAGGGCGAGGAAAAATAAGGGCGAAAATTTCTTCATGAGGCAATAATTATTAGTCATCCGGTTAATAATATTAATGCAGGTCGCGGCTAACAGTTGAGCCGGACCCGCCACGGAGCAGGTCCAGGTCAGCGCCCAGGTGAGCCTGCTGAACATGATCAATATAGAATTTTACATAGCCCCGTTCGGCCATCGGCATAGGCTTTGTCCAGTCCGCCTTTCTTTTTGATAATTCAGCATCGCTTACGAGCAATTGAAGTTTGCGCCCGGGCACATCCAGTTCAATCATATCTCCATCCCTGACAAGCCCCAGGTGTCCGCCAATGGCTGATTCCGGTGATACATGGAGTACAACGGTTCCCGCCGCCGTTCCGCTCATGCGGCCATCGGATATCCTGATCATATCCCTGATCCCTTTTCTTAACAATTTTTCCGGCAGGTCAAGATTTCCCACTTCAGGCATGCCGGGATAACCTACCGGTCCTACGTTTTTTAGCACGATGACCGAGTTTTCATCGATGCTGAGTGCCGGATCATCAATACGGGCATGATAATCTTCCATAGTTTCAAACACCAAGGCCTTGCCGGTATGTTTTAATAACGTTTTCGTGGCTGCTGAGGGTTTGATGATGGCTCCTTCAGGACAAAGATTTCCTTTCAGCACTGCAATACCAGCCTGCTCCTGTAAGGGGTTATCCAGCGGGGCAATCACTTCCCTGTTATAGCAAACAGGTTCCTGGTTATTTACTCCAATCGTTTTTCCATTCACTGTAATCGCATCATTATGCAGCAAGCTTTTCAATTCATGGATGATGACCGGTAATCCTCCAGCATAATAAAAATCCTCCATCAGGAATTTTCCTGATGGTTTGAGGTTGACCAGCAAGGGTATCCTGGCTCCAACCTTATCAAAATCTTCCAGGTCTAGTTCTACCCCGATTCGACCGGCGATGGCGAGCAAATGAAGGACCAGGTTGGTGGATCCGCCCACTGCTGCATTTACCATGATGGCATTTTCCATGGCTTTGCGGTTAAGGATCTGCGATAGTTTCAAATCTTCTTTCACCATTTCAACGATCCTGCGGCCCGATAACTGTGCCATCAGCTTTTTTCTCGAGTCTACTGCAGGAATAGCAGCTGCTCCCGGAAGGGTCAATCCCAAGGCTTCCACCATGCAAGCCATGGTCGAGGCCGTGCCCATACTCATGCAATGTCCCTGGCTGCGGGCTACCCCTACTTCTGCTTCATGAATATCCTCTGCTGTAAAATTTTCAACCATGGTTTTTTCCTTCATCATCCAGTTGAAAGAGCCGGAACCCAGGCATTCCCCTTTAAATCTTCCATTGAGCATAGGTCCGCCGGGTACCACGATTGTTGGAAGATCAACACTACAGGCACCCATGAGCGTAGAAGGAGTGGTTTTGTCACAACCCGTAAGCAATACGACCCCGTCAATTGGGTTGGCGCGGATTGTTTCTTCAGTATCCATGCTCGCCAGGTTGCGGAAAAGCATGGTGGTTGGACGCATGAGGGTTTCGCCCAATGAAGTGACCGGGAATTCAAGTGGGAACCCACCTGCTTCCAGCACACCGCGTTTTACAATTTCAGCGAAATCGCGCAAATGGCCATTGCAGGGTGTAAGCTCACTCCAGGTATTGCAGATTCCTATGACAGGTTTTCCCTCGAAATAATCATCGGGATAGCCCTGGTTACGCAACCAGGATCGATGTACAAATCCCATTTTGTCATTTTTGCCAAACCAGTCGGCGCTTCTTAGTTTATGCTTGATGGCATCATTCATGTAAACGGGTATTACTGATAAAGGCAATTTTATTACTGTCCGGCGACCAGGAAGGAACATTGATCGTACCCTGGCCGCCATATAAATAAGCTATCGTTTTAGGAACACCGCCACGGGCCGGCATCAGCCTTATGTAAACTTCCTGGTAAAAAGGATGGGAAGTCGGATCAATATCTTTGGGAAAGGATAAATAAACAATCCATTGGCCGTCGGGCGAAATATGCGGGAACCAATCATTGTATTCATCGAAAGTTATTTGCTCCTGCTGGCTGCCATCGGGCCGCATGCGCCAGATCTTCATAGTGCCGGTGCGAACAGAATTGAAATAGATGAATTTTCCATCGGGACTGTATTCCGCACCATCATCCAGGGTAGGCGTATTGGTCAGGGCGGTTTCTTTTTTGCTCTTGATATCAATTGACCAGATATCAAATTGGTTATTCCTTTGGCCGGTAAAGATCAATTTGGATCCATCCGGCGACCAGCTATGTAAGTAGGAATGCCCTGCTTCCACCGAACTGATTTGCACGGGCTCTTTGGTGCCATCAAGTGGCATGACATAAAGGGTGGAAATTCTGTTAGGGCCGCTATGGTTGCTGAGCCCCATCATTTTTCCGTCGAAGGATAATACATGGTCGTTATTATTGGAGGAGGCAGTTCCTGTATTCAGTTTTTCTATACCGCCGTTTTCCAAATTGTATTTGTATAACAGCCCCTCTGCATTATAAATAAGAAATTGTCCGTCATGGGTCCAGTTCGGTGCCTGCAGGGAATTGGGAGCGCGGTGAAGGATTTTTCTTTTTCCCGTTTGCACATCCATGATCTCGAGGTTGCTGCCGATATAATCGCGGTAGGGGCGGAAACCGGCCGGCGCCGGTAGCTCAATCCTTACATTACTGAACTCCGCATTTTCCAAAACATTTTCATCATGCGAACAAATGAAGATACCTGTATACAATTCTTCGGGCAGGGCAATTTCTTTGCTGACAGATTTATAGTTTTCACCAAAGCTGGCGGCAGAAAACGTAAAAACATTTCCCGATCGCTTTAACGCAATCTCGGTTGGGTGATATGAAGAAAGAATAACCTGGCCGGTAGTATCACCGGGCGAAAGCCTGTATTGTAAAGAAGATAGATGGTCGCCATGCACACAGGCATCGGCATAGCGTGATCCCCCATCCAGGTCTTCGCGGGCCATGATCCCGATTTTGCGGTGCTCATGCTTGCCCTGGCCAATAAAGCGGATCGTGGCCCTGATCATAAAATCGCCCTTGACCTTTTTCCAGGCAAATTCAAACTGGTCATTCCCCGCCCACATATTACTGCCCGCACCCTTTAGCTGGTAAGTTTGATCTTCCGGGTTATAATGGATGGACCCTTTTAACTTAGGGTCCCCAATTGCGGAACGGTTGACGAATGGCTCAGGCAATCTTGTTTGCGCTGTTGAACCCAGGGATATAAATAGAAGGGATAGCAGTGCCAGGTTTATTCCCTCGAAGTTGATTAGTGTTTTTTTCATACTGCCTGTTTGACCCGATCGTTAATCTTTTTGAATTTCCACTCTATTACCCGTTTTCATTGCCTTATAAATAGCCTCAATGATTTTCATATCTCTTCTCCCCATTTCACCGGGAACCGGGGAAGGGCGGTTATTTTTAATAGCCATGCCAAAATCATCAATTTGTTTTGCCTGCTGGGATAGTCTTGGATAATCCAGGATGGTTCCGTCCGAACGGCGGCCCTTCAGGCCGGAATAATTAAATGCCGGTTGTAATTCAAACCATCCTTTCTCTGCATCTGCGTGGAGAAAATTCCCGCTTTCCGAATAACTGGTCCTGCATTCAGCAATCAACCCACCCGGCATTTCCATTTGCCAGTCCAGTGTTTCTTCTACTCCCAGGAATTTGGTAGGATCACTTACCGGGGGCGATTGTGCTTTTACGGCAAGTGGTTCCATTCCCGTAGTATAACAAACTCCCTGCAGGCAATAAATGCCGAGGTCCATTAATGGTCCGCCGCCGGACAGCTTTTTATCCAGGCGCCAAATCCCTTTCTGGGCAACAAAAGCAAAGGCAGATTTCATTTTCGTGATATTGCCAAATACTTTCTGCTGTCCCATTCTCGCCATTTCCAGGTTATATGGATCGAAATGAAGCCGGTACCCGATTGATAGCCGCTTACCCGCTTCTTTACAGGCGGCGATCATTCGATCGCAATCGGCCACACTGGTGGCCATCGGTTTTTCGCAGATCACATGTTTGCCCGCTTTCGCCGCACGGATCGAATACTCCGCATGCATGGAGTTGGGTAAAACGACATACACAATATCAATGGCGGGGTTATCCCGTATTGAATCAAAGTTTTCATAGTTATAAATATTTTTTTCCGGTATTTGATATTTTTCCTTCCAGGTAATGGCCTTCGAAGGGGTACCGGTTACAATTCCTGCCAGGTAACAATGTTCGGTTTGCTGAAGAGCGGGCGCCAGTTGGCCCGTTGAATAGCCACCCAGGCCTACTAAGGCCACTCCTAATTTAACTGCATGGCTTTGATCCTTTTGCATAGCCTGATTTTTTGTTTTTGTTGATTCGTCATTGCAATAACTATGAGAAGAAAGAAGGGGAATACCCAGGCCGGCCATACCCAGCTGGTACAGGAATTTCCGCCGGGATTGATTTGTTTGATTTTCCATACAAAACTTTTTATGGTTGCCCTGCCACAATGAATCGAAATCGTTTTTTCATGTAACCGGGCCCCCGTTTAAAATATTTTACTGATAAATATTGTTGATCCATATCGTTCCCATTCAAAGCCCTTCACTTTATCATTATCCTTTTTAAAGTGCACCTTCATGTATTCGGCGTTGGAATAATACACCAATCCCGATATTGCATGCAGCTTGTCTTTATTGCCGTTTGCCCAATAAAGTACCAGGTGATTGTTCTCGTTCCTGATTTCAAAAGGGATGCCTGACGCAGATCCGTACCTGCCCGTATACTTGCATAATACAGTATCAGCTAAAGGCAAATCGGGCCGCTCAAATACAAACTGCAGGCCCGGCATACTGGATGATACCTGCGCAGTTGCCTGCAACACGCCGAAAAGAATTATTCCTATCGCGAATAATTTACTTTTCATAAAATATATTGTGAGATTGACAACTACACATCAGCGTATCACCTTTTTATTTTATATATCGGCTTGCCCATTTTATAAATGCCGGCCAGTTAGGCCCTGTTGTATGTCCTCCACTATGCTGGCGAAATGCAAGTTCTCCATCGGTTAATGTTGTTTCAATAGGCGGAAATTCCATAGTGCCAAGATCTTTTTTGCCTAAAAGTTTATAAACAGGTCCGGCATAAGCAGCCCCGAGAAACATGCCTTTGGCATCAACCCATTGACCTTCCACTTTCGGAGAACCCGAACTGATGAATACAGGTCTTGGAGCACATAGTGCAAGGAGTTCATGCGCGTCAACCGGCAGATCATTCGCGGTCAATGGCCCCGCATATTTAATGAAATTGCCCGCAAACCAATGGTATTCCCCGGATGATGCAAGGTTTTCGACCTGTTCGCCAAAAACACGACGAAGAATTTTTGTTCCGCCCGCACCAGAAGAACCAATAAAAGCAACCGCTAATCTCGGTTCATATGCCATAGCCACCCCGGTTGCTTTGCCATATCTTGATAAACCTTCGATGCCTATTTGCCTGGCATCAACATCTTTATCTGTTTCAAAATAATCTATGGCCCGGCTGGCACCCCATGCCCATGCCCGCAATGCTCCCCAATCATCGGGTTTGCGTGGCTGTCCTTTATTTACCAGGCCAATAATACCCTGTGTCAGCCCGGCACCATTATCTGCCTGGAAACTGGTAGGAACCAGGATGGCAAATCCCCAGCCCTGTTCCAGCACCTGTTCCTGCCAGCTTTTTTCAGGAGGAGTGCCTGAAGGGGGAGAGGGGAACCGAAAGCCCGGCGGAAAAACAAATCCAAACTCCATGATCACCGGCACTGGCCTGGTCCTGTTTATTGGTATCGTTACTGAAAGCTGAATATTTACACTGATCTGCGGATAGGAGGAATTATCGACATGGCCGATTAAATTTTTGGTAACAGCTTTTACCGCACCAAAGCTTGTATCTATGGTGCTGACAAGTTCCCAATTCACTTTGGGAATATTTTTTGGCAAACGTCCATATATTTCCCTGTCAAAATCTTCTACTATTTCAGGCCGGCGTTTACTCCACCATGTTTTAGCATCCCTGACTTTTTTCCCGTTCTTTAATTCCAGCGGATCCGGGAGTGAGCTGTATTGCGTTGCCCTGGATTCATCAGTATTTGCTGCATTGGGTGCGGATGGATTTCCGGAAGGTCCGCGGCGTATCGAATCAATGTGCAACTGCGCAAGCATATTCCTGTAATCATGCTGGGTAGCCTGTTGCCGCATGCGTGCTGCTTTATCATTGGACTGCCAGGATTTGATATGTTCAGCCACTGTGATCATGGGGGCGATCATGATATCTTTTTCATGCTGTTTTAAGAATTCTAATATCTCCCTGTGCGCAGCTAAATCAACATTCAGCGCATTGCCCCCGCCCACACCATGAAAAAGAATTACCAGCAATGAATTTGTTTCCATTGCCTTTTTTGCCCATTCGACCATTTGAGACCCGGTTTCTCCATTGACCATATAACAATCTACATTGTACAGGTCCACTTCATTTATTTTATGCAGTTGGTTCCTGACCGCTCTGGCTGCCGTAAAATCATCTTTCAGGGCATTCATGAAAGAAGAATCACCAATTTTCATATCACCGCAGGTGAAAGCAAATGTTCTTTTTGTTTTCCCGTCCAGTGCCTGTAGGAAAAGGTTGGTCATTCTGATTTCGTCTATCATTCTTTGGACCGTATAATTATCCAGGTCATATTCAGGTTTCACCCATTCTCTTCCCCTGCCTCCGGTACAGGGATGATATAAAGTATGGTTACCCAATTCATGCCCCTTGTCAGCCAGTTTTTTCCAGTCATCCAGGCGGGCCTGTACGGATCTTGAAAAGGCCGTAACATAAAATGTAGCTTTTAATCCCAATGAATCGAGAACAGGGATGGCATGATCCAGATGTTGATTGATGGCGTCATCATAGGTTAAGACAACGGCGCATTTTTTTCCCTGCCAGGGCTGGTTGAATTGTGCATAACCGGACAAATTTGCCAGTAAAAAGTATAAAGCCGCCATCAATAGTTTCCGCATATTATTTATTTTAATGCCAGCACTACTACCGAGAATGGAGGGATGGTTGCCGTGAGATAATTGCCGTTCAGCTTTGCGCTGTTAAATAAGGCCGGTTTTATTTTCCCGGGGTTTTCAAAATCATTATGGTCCTGCAGTTTACCAGATTGCAAAATTCGTCCGCTGATTTCGGTTGCTTTTATTCCGCCCAGGTCAATTATTATTTCCTGCGTACTGTTTGCATCCATGTTCACCAGCGAAATATGGTATTCCCCGTTCCTGTCTTTTGAAGCGGAGGCAGAAATGGCCTGTATCTTTTTTTCTCCCAACACATAGTCGTTGCTGGTCAATACCAGCGGGATCATCAGCGCGTCCTGGTGGACATTGTACATTTCCATTACGTGATAGGTGGGAGTGAGCAGCAGTTTTTCTTCTTTGGTGAGCACAACAGCCTGCAGCACATTCACCATTTGTGCCAGGTTGGCCATCCGCACCCGGTCGCAATGATTGTTGAATACATTCAGGGTAAGACCCGCAATCATGGCATCCCGCATAGTATTTTGCTGGTACAGGAAGGCGCTATTAGTACCAGGTTCCACCTCATACCAGCCGCCCCATTCATCCACGATCAGCGCCACTTTCTTTTTGGGGTCGTATTTATCCATCACGTCGCTGTTTTTTGTGACAAAGCGTTCCATCCGCCAGGCTTGCTCCATGGTATTAAAGTATTCCTGCTCGGTAAACTTTGTGGCCGAACCTTTTTTGGCCCAATTGATCACGGAATAATGATGAATGGATACAGCATCCAGCATTTTCAAGGGGATGTCACGCATCAGCGTTTCCGTCCACGCATAGTCTTCCGTACCGGGGCCGACCGCAATTCGGAATAAACCTTCTTTGTTGCTATAACTGGTCATGAAAGTGGCATAGCGTTTATACTCGTTGACATAATATTCCACTTTCATATGCCCGCCACAATCCCATGATTCATTCCCTACACCCCAGTATTTCACATTCCAGGGTTTTAACCTGCCGTTTTGCATCCGCATATCAGTCAGGTGACCAGTGCCATTGGCATAGTTCACATACTGTACCCATTCTGAAGCTTCCTGTACGGTACCGCTTCCCATATTGATGGCGAGATAAGGTTCGGCACCAATCATTTCGCAGAAATCGAGAAATTCATGCGTGCCAAAACTATTGTCTTCTCTCACATTGCCCCATGATACATTTTCAATGTGTTTGCGTTTATCCTTAGGACCAATGGCATCTTTCCAGTGATAGTTGTCGGCAAAACAGCCCCCCGGCCAGCGTAATACAGGGATCTTCATTTTTTTCAATGCTTCCATCACATCGAGCCTTATCCCGTTTTTGTGAGGGATTTTCTTTTCTTTTTCACCCACATAAATGCCACCGTAAATGCATCTCCCCAGGTGTTCTGCAAAATGACCGTATATATTCCTGTTAATAGTGTCTTTTGCCTGTTTCATATTCAGGATGATCCTGTTTTGTGCCACCAGGATCATGCTCATTAAAACCATACCGTTAAGCAAGAAAATTTTCTTTTTCATCAGGTTAATATTTTATTTTGATTTGTTGCATTTTTGTGCGGATTATTTACATTGACTTATTGTTCCACAAAAGTGGTTACACTTCGGGGAGGCAATGAGTAAGTAAAGTTGTTATTACTCACTGTAATGCCTGCTCCCTGTGCTGCATTTTTATCGGGACTAGTGGTGTATGGTATAAACACACCGGTCACTGCATCGCTAAAAGTTATTTTTTGACGGGCAATACCGTCGCTGTTATTAATAGCTACAATTGTCTTTTTCCCGCTGGTATTTTTAAAGGCTGAAATCAAAATTTCATGCCTCGAATTATTGCCTGTTCCAAGGCGAAAGGAGCCAGGAGTGATAAACCTGGCAAATTGCGACATGATATAACCCCTTTTGGTAACGGTCCCGTCCTGGCCAATCGGGCCATAAAAACGCTTGCCATACCACCAGAGATAAGCGCTGAAATTCGCTTTGGTAAGACA
This sequence comes from Chitinophagaceae bacterium, assembly GCA_036277695.1. Lineage (GTDB taxonomy): Bacteria > Bacteroidota > Bacteroidia > Chitinophagales > Chitinophagaceae > CADEDV01. The sequence continues at coordinate 4,184 of DASUMO010000162.1, read as the reverse complement.
TTCATGGATTTCGATTGCTGTATTAAGGTTGGCGGCATATGAAATATTTGTATCGAGGTGTTCGGTCATCCATACCTCTTTTCCCTTGATTTTAGCCACCGGGTTTTCGGTAATTCCGCTCCCGTAAATATGCCCCCCGACAATATCAAGATTCGCGGCAGCAGCATCGTCATTCAGTATTGTGTTCACGTATGCCTGGTTATTGTTGAATGACTCCGGCGCCATTACCCGGGTGCCTGTAATCAGGAGCCCGTAATTTTTCAGAAAGTCTTTCATTTGCTCAGCAGCCCAGTCACAGCTTTCATAATTAACCCGGATATCAGGTTCGTTCTGAACTGATACAGCATACAAGGGTGCTCCATTCGCCGACATGTAATTGGCAAAATCATTTAAATAACTGGCATAGGCGCCACTGCTGTCAGTAATCAGTGATCCGCCTATAAGATTATTATTGGTTTTCATACGGGCCGGAGGGCTCCAGGGAGTTGCCAGAATCTTAGCGCCACGTTGTACCGCAGCTTTTGCATAATTCAGTTCTGTAGTACGCCATGCATCATCTGTTGCTACTCTAATCCGGAGAATATTGAGTCCAACCTGGTTAGCTCCCTGGCCAAACAGTCTGTCAAATTCTTCACTAACAAGAGGCGTTGTGTTTGGCGGATTAAATACAGTGGCGCAGCCAAAGCCCTGTATAACCTGCTTTGAATCATTACCCATGATTGTAATCTCTGCATCAAACGTGAATGTTTCATTGCCACCTCCGCCGGAATTATTTTTTTTACTGCAGTAAGGTGTGATTGGTATTATTATTAAAACCAGCATGGCAAGCTTCAGGAAATAGGAGGTAGTATGATTAAGTCTTCTCAGCATACAATTGGTATTGCTTTCTATGAAAGGGATCAGGGTGTTTATTCTATATCTTTTTAATAATCCGTCCTGAACGGCGAAGCCGGCAGGCCTTCTTTGTTATACAGATTTGGATTCACAGGATTATCCGCCCACGCATATCGTATATACAGGGGGTTTTCTACTTCCTCATTCCATACAATTATTTTATCTCCTTCTATTTTTGCTTTAGCCCACTTAAATTTTTTATCTGCGCCGGCAATCGCAAATTCCCCGGGTTCCTCACCATCATTGGTGATCAAACCGCTGCCTGTATTGGTAAAACTGATAATGATCCTGTTCCCTTCCCTTACTGAAGAATGATAGAGGGGCCCCGAGTGAACAATATTTTCATTATAGGCGATCTTCATCGCAGCCAATGCCAGTCTTTCGCCAACATCCTTTTTATTATCGGGATGGATATCATTCCATTCCCCCAAATCAATAGCAACCGCCATGGCAGTGTTGGGTACATCCAATATTTTTAATTGGGCTTCCCGCAACATTGCCCAATTGCTCTCGGAAGGCAGGTAATTATAGTCCATAAAACCGGGAAGCTGCACATACAAAAATGGAGCATCGGGTTGTTTCCACTTTCTGCGCCAATCGGCCATCAATGCTGTCTGGAGCTTTGCATAATCATGGGGTCTGCCTGCATTGGATTCACCCTGGTACCAGATAAATCCTTTGATTTTGTATTGGGTCACCGGGGCTACCATCGCATTGTATAAAGCTGCCGGTTGATTTTGCGCACTGATCCCGCCACCGCCCGGGTTTCGGGGTGGATACACTTCACCCACTTTATATAACCAGTAACCTTTCAAATCGATAGTATCACTGCCTGCAAAAAGGCAATAAGGTTTGTCAGGAACAAAACCCCCTTTGCCGTTTGAATTCGTAACTCTTATAACGAAAACATTTTTTCCGGCTTTCAGTAAGTCAGGCGCTACATTGTATCGCCGCTGTGGGTACTGGTAGGTCGTGTTACCAACTTGTTTGCCGTTTATATACAATACATCAGCGTCAACGATCCTGCCTAAAAAAACTTTAGCAGCTTTACCAGTCATGGATGCCGGCACATCAATTTCCTTTCTGTACCACAGCACACCATTCAGGTCTTTAATGCCCTGGTCTTCCCAATAGCCCGGGATATTGATTGTTCGCCAGCCTTTGGGAGCATAAGAAATCTCATACCATTTTTTTTCGCCAGTCAATCCCAGGTCAGTTTGTTGCTGCGGCCTGTTTATAGTGGAAGCCGCCGTTCTGTTGGTATTATTTATATAGGCCGTGTCTTTGTTTTTTTGAATTGTGCTGACCAGGACAGAAAAATCTTGAAGTCCTTCTTCACTTGTCCAGGCTTCAATAGGAGTGCCTCCCACACTGGCATTGATCAAACCGATGGGGATCCTGTATTTTTCATAAAGCTTTCGGGCAAAAAAATAAGCTACAGCAGAAAAAGGTCTTATATCCTCAGGATTGGCCCATTTCCAGTAACCAGCCGGGAGATCGTTCTTTGGTCCCTGCAGGCTGGTGGTCGTCGGAATCCAGAAATGCCGGATCTCCGGGTAATTTGCTCCTGCAATATCCTTTGCATAGGTCACATCGTGGATATTCATCTGGTGTACCATATTGGATTGCCCGCTGCAAAACCAGACATCGCCGACCAGGATTTCTTTCAGGGTGATCTTATTCTTTCCGGTAATATCCATCTTATGGGGCCCGCCTGCCTTCATCGGCGGAAGCACTACTGACCATTTTCCGCTGGCATCCGCTTTTGTTTTATATGTCCTGTTGTTGAACTTTATGGTGATCTTTTCCCCTTTCGATGCCCAACCCCAGATATTTAGGCGTTCATCTCTCTGCAAAATCATACTGTCCCTTATCAGCTGAGGTAGTTTCACCTGGGGGAAAGCAGCGCTGGGATTAATCAACAATAAAAACAACAGCCATTTTTTCATCACCATATTTTTATTTCTTTGCTGATGACATTCGAAGTAGTTTTATTCTTAACCCCCGGCTGTCCACCACCAACACTGATCAATACTTTGCCGGAAGGCTGAAAAAGCTTACCATTCTCATCCACCAGCGAAAGCTGTTCTGCTGTCAGGTTAAAGGAAATTGTCCTGGATTCACCTGCTTTCAAAGCAATACGCTGGAAACCTTTTAATGCCTTCAGCGGGGCTTTACCATTTGCCTTTTGATGCGAAACATATAATTGCAGCACTTCTTCGCCATTCCGGATGCCCGTGTTTTTTACCGTCACTGCGAGTTTTGTGCTGGCTCCCTTCTTTACCTGTGCCGGGACAGTCATATTAGTATAGCGGAATGTTGTATAGCTCAATCCATATCCAAAGGGATACAAAGCATCGCCTTCGAAATAGCGATAGGTCCTGCCGCTCATATCATAACTCATAAATGAAGGCAGATCGCTGTCGGCTTTGTAAAAAGTCACGGGCAAGCGGCCAGCGGGGTTGTAGTCACCAAATAAAACATCGGCAACAGCGGTACCGGCACTTTGCCCGCCATACCAGGCGTTCAGGATGGCCGATACGTTTTCACTTTCCCAGGGTGTGGCAATCGCGCTGCCGGTCATCATGACAAATACGAGGGGTTTCCCGGTTGCTTTCAAAGCCTTCATCAATTCGGTTTGCACGGCAGGCAGCAAAATCGTTGTTCTGTCGCCCCCATTAAATCCCGGGAAATTCACCCGCATTTCTTCCCCCTCTAATTGGGGAGAGATACCTCCTGCAAAAATGATCGCGTCTGCATCCTTTAAACGCCCGGCTAATGCCGTGAAATCGGTTTTTACGTATTTGCCGGATTTGAGGCGTATTGACGCATTGCCTTCATTCTGGTAAAACTCGACTACAATTTTATAGCGGCCATCTTTTTTTACCGGTAGCCGGAACAGCCTGGTTCCCCAGCGATTTCTCAGCCAGGAGTCGATATAGAGTGAGTCATTGATGAAAATGCGATAGCCATCGTCTCCCTCGATCTCAAAATTTATTGTTTCATCTTTTTGAGCAGCCAGGTAGGTGGTATAACGGGCAGAGTAGTGAATCGTGCCGATACCCGGAGCCGGGGTTTGCCCTTCAGCCCAGTAATGATCAATATCCTTCTCCACCTGTGTAACAACGGGAGTCCCTTCTAATTTTTCGTTGTTAAAGTATTCTGCTTTTACGCCCGGTTTTCCGTCCATGCTGTACAGGCTGCTGATATCATCGTAGGCCAGCAATGTATCATTGGTGAAATTGATCGCTTTTTCGTAAACAACTTCCACGTTGCTGCCGAGTTTTTCT
>DASUMO010000161.1:0-3832 GCA_036277695.1 Chitinophagaceae bacterium | reverse complement strand
AATTGTTGAACGAGGCTGACAGGTAGACCCGCTCCGCAGCTCTCATTCCGGCAATTACAAAATCCGGCAAATTCGAAAGTTCGGTCTCCGCAAAAAGGAAATCATCCCAATCCAGTTTATCCTTTCCTTCCAACACATATTGCCATTTTAATTTCCTTTCCTGCCAGGCCCCGAGATACGCTAAATAGGGCAGCTTTTCATGGTATTTTACAAAGAAGGACATCGGTTCGGATCCCGCTTCTGAATTCGCCATCCACCAGGTTGAGCCACTTGTTTTTGTATCATAGATCATGATGACACAACGGGTGAGGACCAGGTCGAGTTTAGTGAGCTCGGTAAATACAGTGCCTATCAATTCCTTTAACTCATCGGATTTTTGCATAGCCATAGCCCTGGCTCTTACTCTTTCCAATCCTAATTCAATTTGCGATTCCCGGGTTTGGGCTTCTGCCTCCTTTAATTCCTTGTAACGTTTATAGGTGAGACTGAGCACAGTGGTAAACCTGCGGTAAATTTTCAATTCTTCTTCCGCCATTTCCTTATCAGTCCAGGCATACACACCTCCTTCGGTGAAATAAAAGAAATAGCCGTACTGAACCGAATCATTCGGATAATCGGGAAACTGGATTTGTGGCTTCAGTAGCTGGTAATATTCCTTTATTTCATTACCCCGGAGTACCGGGTGAAATTCTTTTTGTGCCAACCAGTTCTCATACACACCCTCCAATACCGGGTGTCCCTCCATTTTTAATCTGCCAACAATTTCGATGGATCCGCCTTTTTCAGTGGTATTCATGGTGGACAGTTCGGCCATACGTGTGCCTTTCTCCAGCAATCCAACCCCGCATCTTCGTGGTGTTATACTAAAAGTCTGCAGTTCGTGATAGAACGCGCCAATGGTATCAGCCAGGTCCTGTGAACTGTGCATGGCCATGGCTTTGGAACGGACTCTCTCGAGGGAAGCTTCAATTCTTGATTCCCTTGCCTGCGCTTCTGCCTTTTGCAAATCAAGAAAACGGGTGTAGGTGAGTTCGAATACAGTAGCAAAACGTTCGAGTAACTGAATGGATTCTTCCGGCCTTGGGTCAACGGTAGCCAGTGCAAGCATCCCTTTTGAAAAATAAGCAGCATGCAATACCCGCCTGTCCCCTTCCTGCAACGTGGTGGGAAACATGGCAGATCCAACCAATTGATTCCTGTATTGATTATAGAGCCTTAATTCCTCACCACTGATATCCATTACCTTTGATTTTTTCCCGGCTTTCCAGTCTTCATACATTTTGTTCATCACGACAGGCTCATCAATACTATGCCTGAATATTTGTTTCAGGTGGCTATCGTCCCGGGTAGCAGAGACTTCCACAACTCTATCCTGTTCGTTGACGATCCCTATAGTCAGTTGATCAGCCGGTTCCCCCAGTTCTTTCAGTTGCCGGTATAACACCTGGGAGGTTTCCAGCAACTCATCGCTTTTCTGCATGGCCATGGTCCGTGCTCTTACTCTTTCCAATGCTAATTGCACCTGTGCTTCCCTGGCCTGCGCCTCGGCTCTTTGCAGATCAAGAAATCGTTTATAGGTGAGGTTGAAAACTCCCGCAAACCGCTTCATTACCGATTTAGCCTCTTCGGGAAAGGGCGTATCCCTGAATGCGAATAGACCGCCCGCTTCAAAGCAGGCAAGATGGTAATATTGTTCGCTTAAGTCGTCACCGGATAAAATAAATTGCGACTCCGGCAAGGGGAAATTGGTATCGACCATGGCCTTATAATAACGGGCCAGGTCATCGCCCTTGAGGGCATAGGAAAAATCTTCCTGTTTCAGCCAGGCCTGGAAAGCACCCTGCAGCAAAGGATGCGAATCCATCGTTTCGTCTCCCGCCATCTGTACGTACCGCTCTTGGTCCGATACCGAAGTGACCCAGTAATCCGCGCTGCGTTTTTCCTTGTTGATGATCCCGATACCGCAGCGTAAGGTTCCCAGGTTTAATTTATCCAGTTCTTCAAACACGGTGGCCACTGCCTGGCTGAGGTCCTCGCTCTTGTGCATGGCCATCGCTTTTGCCCTGACACGCTCCAGGGCTGCTTCTATTTTGGCTTCCCTGGCCTGTGCTTCGGCTTTTTGTAAATCATTGAAACGTGTATAGGTAAGATCAAAAACCTTTGCAAAACGGAGCAGGATGTCAAAATTTTCTTCGGAAACTGGTGCAAGGGTCGCTAATGTCAAACAACCGAAGCTATTAAATGAAGCATTCAGAAACACTTTTTCATTCGCTCTCATGTTAGCGATTACAAAATCCGGTAAGCAGGAAAACTCTGTTTCACTGAATATAAAGCTATCCCAACTTTTTTTTACAGCTCCCTCCAAAACATATTGCCATTTCAATTTTCGTTCTTCCCAGGCCGCCAGGTAGGCCAGGTAAGGCGGCATTTCATGGTATTTCATCCTTAAACCCCTGGGGGTTGATGGCGTTTCAGGACTGGCCATCCACCATGTTGAACTCCTGGATGCCGGATCGAAGATGGCAATAAAGCAACGGTCAAGCTCTACGTCAAGTTTCGTTAACTCTACAGATACGGTTCCAATCAATTCTTTTAACTCATCAGATTTTTGCATGGCCATAGCCCTGGCTCTCACTCTTTCTAATCCTAATTCAATCTGTGCTTCCCTTGCCTGTGCCTCGGCTTTTTGCAAATCAAGAAAACGGGTATAGGTTTGCTGGAATACTTTTCCAAACCGCATCAGCGTATTATTCTCTTCATCGGTATAAGGGGTACCCGAGAAATTCTCGATGTACAGGCCAATATTCTCTAACAATACAGTTGATGCGGCCAGGCCAGGACAACTGAAATAAAATTCTTTTGCTTCCTCCGTCAATCCGGGAACATACTCAAAAAGCTTTTGATAAAACCTGTTTTTTTCTTCAAAAGAAAGGTTGGTGGCAAAAAAATCCTCCCCTTTTTCTTTTGCCTCATTAAAACGATTGTAATACACAGAATCAAAATAAGGAATGATTACCTGGGATGGAACTCCCAGCGGATCAGCTACCCAAATATTATAATCATCCCTTCCCTTATAATCCATAACAAATCCAGAATGTTCGACTTTGATATTTAAGTGAACGAATTGTTGATATACAACCTGGATTACGTCTTTGAGCTCTTCACTTTTTTGCATAGCCATCGAACGGCTCCTGACTCTTTCCAATGCTGTTTCGATCTGTGCCTCTCTTGCCTGTGCTTCTGCTTTTTGCAGGTCAAGGAAACGTGTGTAAGCCTGGTCAAATACTTTTGTAAACCTCTTAATGATTTGGTTATCCTGGTCCGAAAACGATTTTTTAGAATAACTGGTAATTTGAATGCCGGTATTTCCTGCCAGGGCTACCGACATCGTAGCGAACTCAGCCCCAAGGAGAAATTGTTTTTGTTTTTCCGGAACGTACTTGAAATCCGTATTCTCAAAAAGATGATGGAACAATTTATTCTTTTCATCAAAAGAATAGCATTTTGAAAGCAGGTCAGCCCCCTTCGCCCTCCTTGCAAACAGATCGTTGAAATATGTGAAGGGCGAGAAGGGAACCAGCATCCTGGGGTATTGTTGATTTGCCTTACTTTCAAGCCACCAAATGATATCCTTTGAACCTTCCGTAAAAAGTATGATAATCGCTGTATAAAAATCAACGTTAAGTTCTTTTAATCTTTCAAAAACTGTATGAACCACATCCTGCAGCTCCTCGCTTTTATGCATCGCTAAAGAGCGGGAACGAACTTTTTCAACGGCCGCTTCTATTTGAGCCTCTCTTGCCTGTGCCAGGGCCTGTTTAATATCCAAAAA
>DASUMO010000160.1:0-10548 GCA_036277695.1 Chitinophagaceae bacterium | reverse complement strand
GGTGGGGGCCTTTGGTGGGAGGAAAGAGATCATGCAGCATATTGCCCCGCTGGGCAATGTATACCAGGCTGGCACGTTAAGCGGGAATCCCATCGCCATGATCGCGGGCTTTACAACATTGAAAGAATTGAAATCTCGCCCGGTTATCTACCAGGAACTGGAAGAAAAAACCGTTTACCTTAAAAAGGGACTGAATGAGGTTCTAAAAAGCTGGGGCCAGCCCTTTGTCATCAACCAGTTTGGCTCTATGATCAGTATTCATTTCAGCAATCATCCAGTTATTGATTTTGGCAGCGCCAGTTCCGCCAACAATGAGCGGTTTAAAAAATATTTTCATGCAATGCTCAAACGGGGAATCTATCTCCCACCTTCAGCATTTGAAAGCTGGTTCCTGAATAATGCACTGACAAAAGAAGATTTGGATAAAACTATCCAGGCAACCAGGGAAAGTTTACAGGAATTGGACTGATCAATTCTAAAGATTGCATAGTCAAAGCCGCTGGTGTTTACGCTACCCAAGGACAGTTTGAAAGCCTCCCTTTTTCGGTCCATTCCAAATTAAAGGATTTGGGAATTATTAATTCCAGGAAAGGGATTAATATATTCTGCTGGACAGCAATTCCTCATTTTAAATCAGTCAAGAACTTATCAACCTTTAATAAAGTAAGCTACTTCCTTCCTATAAAATTCCGATTTACCTGCTCAATGAAGACTAACTAAAAGTTGCGAGAAAAATACGTTTTTTTATCGTTTTCTTCACTTGGTTCTAGCTCTAAAGAAAGGGATATTTGCTAATTGATATATCAAGATTTTCCAACAGACAGCCAAGTGACGAATAGTTTAATTAGTATAAGTAAATAACTGTCAGATCTGTGAATTTGACAATTTGCAGGTATTGAATCAAAACTAAATTGGCAGGCTGGAAGGAGGGGGAGGGAGGGCCCACCAGGGCGTAAAGCACGGTATCAAAATTTATTTGAATAAACGACCCCTATTAAATTGAACACATAACCAGACTTCCCCTTTTTGCTCAATTACAATCCCGCATTAACAGTCAAACAACTGCCCTCTCATCTAAAAGCTAATTACCACCTAATTAGTCAAGCAATATTAAGACCCCGTTTAACTTTACGCCACTTCTGTTGTTTACAGCCACTTGAGTCAGTTCAATTTAAGTACTGCAAGGTTGCACCAACGTTGGTTTTGCGAATCATAGCAGGTGTCAGCTTTTGCCAGACCCGGCCGGACAAGAAAAAACCCGGCCGGGAAATGATCCCAACCGGGCTTCTCTGATAATAGGTCTGACCGTCCCGGTCTAACCAATTATAGCTTAGCGCCCACACTTATAAAGAATGTTCTGCCATCAGCGGGTAAAGCTCCCGGCCCGGGATAGCCACCGGCCCTGCGGGTGAAATATCTTTCATCTGTTAGATTATTAATACCAGCCTTCAGGTTTAAATTCTTGGAAAACTTATAAGTGGCAGTCAGATCAACGACCGTATAAGCCGGAATCAAACCATTATTTCCATTAGAGGCAGGAAGCACGGTATTATTGGCATCACTATACGTTTCCCCTACCCGGCTTAACTGACCTGTTAGCAGGAAGGACTTATAACCTGCAGTCAAGCCTCCCCTGAAAATATTCTTCGGTGCATTCTCTACTCTTTTTCCCCTGGTGGCAGCATCCTTGTGATCACTTCCGTATTTCGCATCAGTATAACCATAGGATCCAAAAAGGATGATGTCCGCATTCTTATTCCGGGTAAATGCTCTCCATGGATTGAACTCAATATAACTTTCAATACCCTTGCTGGTACTACTGCCCACATTCGTGATCAACCGCGTCGCTCCAACCGTTACGGTGCCAATGCGATTATTATAATCCAGGTAATAACCACTGACATCGAATTGCAGTAAGTCCTTTATTTTTCCCCGGAAACCGAGGTCAATATTATACCCTTTTGAATCTTCAAGATCCTGGTCAACTATATCGGTTGTGGGAGGAGCCTGGAGATTGGCAAACTGGATCGGCCGGTAAGCCTGCGAAATATTAGCGTATACCTCGGTTGTTTTACTGGTATGATATTCTGTTCCTATTCCTGCCAGCAGGAAGCTGCGGCCACGGGAAATATTCTGCAAAATGATTTCAGCACCGGTACTTGTATAACCGCTACGGCCTGAAGCGGATCCCTCCAGCCATTCATAACGGATACCCGGAACCACCAGGAATTTATCCGTGAGACGGAAAATATTCTCTACAAATACAGCGGCATTGTTGGAAGTAAACTCGATATCCCGGGGATAATTCCCGATCACAGTCATATCGTAACCTGAACCGGTTGTTCCCTTTCCATCAGCAAGGCGATGTGTAGTTCCAGTATATAAACGAATTCCTGCCGACAAAGTATTACTCATTTTTCCTATTGCGTAATCGGTAATAAAACGGCTTTCCAAGCCATAGTTCCTGTATTTGTCAGCTGTCAAAACTCTTGTATTGTATTCACCGGTTGCAGGGTTAATACTATCTTTTACAGTAATGGCCTGCAGGAAACCCACACTATTCCGGTCGCCGATGGTGGCAAATAATTTTGTATTCCATCTTGTTTTCTCATTTAACTGGTAGTTTAGGATCAGGGCCGGGGTGGTCCATTTAATATCAAACCAGTTGCGGTTGCGGAAACTCTGCTGGGCATCGGCATATAATTGCTGATCTGTTAATCCCCCCGCCTGCTGGCTGCGTATATGCGAATGCATCAGTTCTGCAGTCAGGAATAATTTGGGATTGAAATAATAAGTAACGGTGCCATAGCCGGCATTGGTATAATAACGGCTGTTCCCGCGCCAGCCATTTCCATTACGGTGATCAAAAAAAGAATAGTAATGGATCTTCCCATTTTTACCACCGATCGCATTATAACTATTAAAAAGACCATTGCTGCCAACGGTCTGCTGGGTTTCGAATTCAAATTTCTTATTAATCTCGCTGCCATTCCGCAGGATATAATTCACCAGGCCGCCAAACTGGGGGCCATATTGCAGGGAACCCTGGCCTCTTACCACTTCAATCCGTTGCACCGCCTGTAATTGCGGGTTATAATAAGCTTCGGGATACCCAAAAGGATCTGCCGCGATATCATAACCATTCTGGCGGATATTGAATTCCCAGCTACGATTGGGACTAAGTCCTCGGGCTGCGATCCCGATCTGTATTCCGCTGGCATCACTTTCCCAAATATGAATGCCCGGCACTTTTGCCATTACCTGGCGCATGGTGTTGGTCACTACATTTCCCTGTACATTATCCAATACGATCAATGCATTTTTCTTTCCTGCATAAATTGAAGTGCCTACCACTTCGGGCATTTGCTGGTAATCGCTTTTGCTGTACCGTCCAACTACTGTAATATCGGGCAGGAATTTATGCTGGGGTTTGGTAGAATCATCATGAAAGATGGTGGGAGTTTGCTGGGCAAAGGATAAAACCTGGGTCATTAATCCTGTCGCGATCAGGGCCAATTTCATAAACATAAGCATGATTTAAAAACTGCTGCAAAGATCCCCCTGCAATTCCAGGCTTAGTTACGGAATTGGAAAAACGACTTACGCGAAACGAAAACTGACAGTGGTTTGACAAACTACCGTTCGCAAAAAAAAGACCGCCAGCTGGCGGTCTTTAACAATATGATAAAGAACAATTATTCGAGTATCATAATTCCCTTAGCAGTAAACCTGATCTCTTTTTCGGGTTTGGTAATCGCAGCAATCTCTTCCTTGGATTTCTTGGCATCTTCCGCATAGTGTTTTAACTCTTCTACAGAAGTTGTTTTCATTTTCACTTCTCCATCCACGATTGCCATCTTACCTTTTGCTGCCAGGGGAAGGAAAAACCCATAATCCTTCATCTTTACCATGGCCGTGGTGCTGTCGTTCACCTGTAATTTGATCCAGCAACCCTTTTTGGGACATACATCAATGATTTTTCCCTGCACCTTGGTATCAAAACTGCTTGTTTTGGCCAGTTTGGCAGGTATTTCTTTAATATTGATCACACCATCTGGGTCAACTTTATCGCCATACCATTCCCCTGGTTTGGCATCCCCTTCGGGTGGTTGTGCATTCATGCTCAGTGTAAAAACAAGGGCGGAAAAAAACAGTACTAATTTTTTCATACAAGCTTATTTATTTGATATCCTTTTGAGGAGAACAAAGATAATTTTTCCCCGCCAAAACACTAACCCGGAAGCCGGGGTCTTTTAAATTCCAGGGGTGCCGATGAGATAGCTTCCAGGAAAGCCAGCAGGTCGGCTTTTTCCCTTGTGTTGAGTCTCAGGGGTTTAATCAGCTTATCGGTTCGTGGATTCGCCACGCCTTTATTATATTTTTCAATGATTTGCGGCATTTCCTTTTCCGCGCCATCATGCATCCAGGGGCCTGTCCTCATCACATCCCGCAAAGAAGGTGTTTTTAATTTTCCCAGGTCTTCATCCCGGTGCGTGACCTGGTAAAGCCCTTTATCCTTGCCTGCAAACCCATTGTTGTGAAAACTATTATCGGAAAACAGGGGTCCATGGTGGCAATTCATACATCTTGCTTTTGTCCGAAACAAATGAAGCCCTCTCAATTCAGTTTTGTTGAGGGCATTCTTATCGCCTTGCAGAAATTCATCAAAGCGGCTTTTCCGGCTACTGATCGTACGTTCAAACATCGCCAGGGCAGTAGCAACCCGGTCGGCATTGATAAGAGAATCGCCAAATGCAGCTGCGAACAGTGAAGGATAACCGGGGATGCTTTTTAATTTAAAGGGCAAAGACCGCATATCACCATGCATTTCCGATTCACTGTTGATCGGGGCAAAGGCCTGGTCCTCGAGATCAGCGCTGCGGCCATCCCAAAATAATTTTTTATAAAACCAAACATTCTGAAGGGAAGGAGAGTTCCTTTTATTCACCTGGTCCCCGTGACCCAGGGATCTCTCCCTTTTATCTGTCCAGGAGAGTTCGGGTTGATGACAACTGGCACAGGAAATTTTGCCCGATCCGCTGATCCGGGGTTCAAAAAAAAGAATCTTACCCAACTCAACGACAGGACGGAGGGAATCCGATGACACAAGTAGCGGTGTTGCTGGTAAAATTCCCAGTTCTTTCCAGTCTATTTCCTTGTCCACAAATGGCGCAGGCCATTGGTCATAAGGACGGGAATAGACTTTACGCAGGTCGACCCTACTATTATCATGATGGGACGTTGCAAAACTGAGGAGCAATACTATACTGAGCAATAAGAAAAGGATGGCAGGGGCTTTAACCATATAAATAACGATCCTAAATAAATCCTTTGCATTTTCTGGTACCGCAGCGGCAGGGAAGAGTGCCTTCATGATGTGTCTCCCCATAATCACAGCTCAACTCCTCTCCTTTACGAATTGTACGCAGGGCATAAAACTCCACCCTGTTTTTCAGCACCCGCATATAGGTATTGGGTTCACAGGAATGATTGATGAACTTCATATCGTTGGGATTCGCTGAAGCATTCAGGGCTAAACCATTTTCCAGCTCCACCATATTGATCACTTTGTCCCCTTTTATCAACTGCAAGGCCTGGCGCATAGGAATGATCACCCCACCCAGGTCACCGATTTTCTTTTTACGGGGAATTTTTTGCAGGGCAAATGCTCCTTTGCCAGCAATCTTGCTCCTGGCTACTTTCAAAGGGTAATAAATATGGTACGCAGGTGTGATTATTTTTTTCATCATACACACAAATAGTTATTCAAGAACCCAATTTACTTTTTTTTCCAGAGGCTGACGGCTGGTTGTCCCGGAGGGGATAGCGATATGCCCAATATAAAAAAAACCCATTAAGCGATCTTCCTCGCCTAGCCCAAAAAATGACTTTGCCTTTGCTTTATAGGTTACCCCTCCTGTAGTCCAATAACCGCCCAGTCCATAGGCTGTCACCGATAAATAAATATTTTGTACAGCGCAGGCCACCGCCGCTATATCCTCCACTTCGGGAATATTGGGATTAGCCGTTCGTTTCATGCCGATGGCGATGATATGGGAGGCTTTCAGGGGATTTTGCTGCAACTTGGCATAGGTGATCTCTTTAAAATTATCCCCGGCTTCTTCCTTGTAAAGCCGGCTTTGATAATCGGCCAGTCGCTGCAGTCCTCCCCCCGAAAAAACGGTGAACTGCCAGGGTTCCATACGTCCATGATTGGGAGCCCAGGTGGCATTGGTCAGTATTTCTACAATAATTTGGTGATCGACTCTTCTTCCCGCTTCAAGCTGGTCGGGGAAAACAGAACGGCGGTTACGGGCCAATTGATTAAACCAATCCGGGTTCATTCCTTTTCCTGCAAATGTAAGTTCTCCGGTGAAGTGAATAAAATGATTTAGTATCTTGAATAAAATTGATACTATGGTTAGCAAACCTATCCAGGAAGCCCTGAATAACCAGGTGCAAATGGAAGCCGAATCTTCCCAGGCTTATTTGGCAATGGCATCCTGGACCGAGATACAACCCGGTCTGCAGGGCGTCACTGAATTTTTTTATAAGCAATCGGACGAGGAAAGAATACATATGCTCAAGCTGATCCGTTTTATAAATGAAAGAGGGGGGTTTGCTACGATCCCGGCACTGGAACAGCCCATGATCACCTTTCCCTCGCTGCGTAAAATGTTTGAAGAGTTCCTGAAACATGAGTTGAAAGTCAGTGATAGTATCAACGACCTGGTTCATCTTTCTCTTACAGAAAAAGATTATGCTACCCATAATTTTTTGCAATGGTATGTCAACGAGCAGATCGAAGAAGAAAGAACCGCCCGCAACCTGAATGACAAACTGGAAATGATCGGGGACGACCGCAGCGGTCTTTACCTTTTTGACAGGGATATCATGTTCTACCGCGGTGCTGATGAAAAGAAAAAATAAATCGAAAAAGGAGAACTGACCCGTTGATCATAAAGATCCTTTTTCACTAGGCAGCGGTCTTTCTAAAATTTTTAAAAAACGGGGAAAATTCACCACACTGTTTTAAAAAATACATACACTTCTTCTTACTACTATTCGTTGCTACTCTGCATTTGAAGAATAATTGTAGTTCCGGGAAAAACTAAACCTGTAAAAGTTTAGTTTTGGATTTTTCGTAACTTTTCTTCCCTCCTTTATGATCGAAAAAGATATTGCCAGGTCCAGGGTTGCTCATGATTTTTTATTGGGTGGCGGCGTAATGGGCGAGCTTATACGTAAGTATGACTGGTCAGGAACCTCGCTGGGTTCACCTGATAGCTGGCCGCAAAGTTTGAAAACCACCATAAGTATCCTGCTCAACTCGAGCTATCCCATGTTTGTATGGTGGGGAAAGGAGCTGGTGAATATTTACAATGACGCCTATAGCCTGATACTGGGTTCCAAACATCCGCAAGCCCTGGTAGAACCGGCCCATAAGGTTTGGTCGGAGATCAGCCGGTAAGGATATGTTGAACTATCAAGGAAAAGAAGAACAGACTTATCCCGGGTTTGGAATTGGCTTATTCATAACCAGGGAAATCATTGAAAGACACCAGGGAACTATAAAGTTTGAAAGTGAAAAAGGAAAAGGTTCAGTATTCAGCTTTATATTACCCGTTTCCCCTTGACCAATGCCAAACCGAAAGAATATTCTGGTCCTGGATGATGACCCGGACATAGGAAATGTTATAAAAATGATCCTGGAATACCAGGGTTATGCAGTAACGGTTATAGATCGCCATGATAAGATAGGACCGTTACAGGAATGGGGCAGATATGATTTAGTAATTATAGATATGCTTTTATCCGGTATCAACGGTGTAGATATTTGCATGCAACTAAAAAAGGAAGCAGCCACCTCCACCCTACCGGTATTGATGATGTCGGCTCATCCCCATATCAGGGAAGAATATCTCCGGGCTGGTGCCCATGATTACATGAGGAAACCTTTTGAATTGGAGGAATTACTCTCAAAAGTGAATCACTTATTAAATCAGGTCCATCCCTGATCTTCGTAAATCTTCCTATAATCGCAATTTAATTCCACCATTTATCACGAACCCATCCAGCGGGGCATAGATATCCTTAAATACCGGGTTATCAATCGGGCCGCTGTAAATGCTGCCATACCGGGTTTGCCGGGTATCCAGGAAATTTTCAAAATTGATATACAAGGAAAACTTTTCCCATAGCTTTTCCAGCATAAACCCGGTAATCCAATAGGCTCTGCCGGTTTCACCATCACTGAGTTCCTGTTTACTGAAATAATAAGCTTCCAGCCCCGCCTTCCATTTTTCCTCCACCTCATAGAGGAGAACGGAATTGAGCCGGTGCCGGGGGGTCAGGAAGTTTTCAGTTTCCAAATTGCCCTGGTGCAGGTAGGCACGGGTAAACGTATAACCCAGGAATAATTTAAAATCGCCGTAACCAAGTTTAACATTGGTTTCCATGCCCCGGCTGTCGATATGACCATTCACATTATTAAACCTGTAATTACTCCCTTCAGGCTGTAATAGCAGGGGGTCGCTGATCCTGGTATAAAAGAAGAGCTGGTTGATACTGAAATTGAGTTTCCCGGACAAAAAACTGGTCTTGAAATTGACATCGGCATTCACTCCATAACTTCTTTCCAGTTTATTCAACTCTTCATCGACCGGCAAAACGTTTTTATATTGCAGCCTTTCACTTTCCTCCGAAAAAATAGTGGGTGTTTTATAACCCAGTCCCCCTCCCACACGGGAACTCAGTTTGTCCGAAAACCGGAACAAGGCGGAAAACCTGGGCAACACAACAAATCCGTAATCTGTGACCTCGTCGCCCCGCAAACCGGTCTCCAGGTGAAAGTGGTCATTAACTTTCCAGGTATTTTGAATAAAAACCCCGTACGTGAAAAGTTCATAATCGCGTTTAGGTATTGCCGTTTGCTGCTCTTCCTTAAAATGATCGGTGACCAGGTTCAAACCCGTAACCCATTCAAGTGTTGCGCCATGTGCAGCATAGGTCAATTCCGTAAAGCTTGCATCCTGGGTACCATTGAAAATATAAGAAGGGGAACGAATGATGCGCTTAAAACGGCCCAGGCTGTTTTTTACTGTAATATGTTGGTTGGTTCCAAAAAAATGTTCCAGGCTGAACTGGGTACTGTAACGGTCGGTATTGTTATTCTCAAAAAACCCGGACGGTTTTCTATTCTTAATAAACGCGATATCTCCTCCTTCCCTGTCTTCGCTGGTATAATTCAGGCCGGCCATTAATTGGGTCCGATCAGTCAGGAAGATGAAAAATTTCGGGTTGACAGTATAACGCTCAAATTTCGGAATAGCCGTCAATCCTATACCGGCAGGATCATAGGCTGCATTACTGTTACGGGATGCAAACAAAGTAATACCAGTTGCTCCAAATTTCTTCCCGAAAAAACCACTTGTATTCCAACCCCCGGCCGAAGTCGCATCCAGGTGAAATTTCAGCTCTTTTTCTTCCAGCGGAGTTTTGGAAATCAGGTTAACCAGACCTGCAATTGCACCGCCACCATAAAGCGTGGAGGCAGATCCTTTGATAACCTCAAACTGTTTCAGATCCAGTGGTGCGGTTTGCAACAGTCCGAGACCGCTGCTAAAACCTCCATACAAGGGAAGGCCGTCCTTCAATAACTGGGTATAACGTCCATCAAGTCCCTGTATCCGGATCGAAGCATTGGCGGAGGTAGCCGAAGTTTGCTGGGTTTGAATACCCGTGCTTTCAGTAAGCACCATCCGGATATCACCCGGTTTCATATTGGCTTTTTCATCCAGCTCCTCCCCCGCAATAAACTCCACCCTTGTCGGGATATTCCGGATTGTGCGGCTGCTCCGGGTTGATTGAATTATTACTTCCTCTTCTTCTTCTTCCTTCGGCTCCATTTCAATTTCCAGTACTGCCTGTAAAAAGGGGATGGTGAATGGTATTTCTCTTTCGCCAAAACCAACATGAGAAACAAGCAACTTGTATTTACCAGCTGGTAAATCTTCGAACAGCGCCGTTCCCGTGCTGTCAGCTGTAATCAGTTTACCGATTGTTTGAATATGCAAACTAGCCTGCAATGGTTCAGTATTGTCTGCATTGAAGACTTTAACCTTAAGTGTATGCTGGCTATTTACTATGGCAGTGAAAAACAGGGCTGCAACGCAACAAAATAATTTATGCATGGATTTCTTTTACGTTAATGAATCAGGAAAATGACCGGTCTTTCATTAACCTAAGCGGGGAGGTTGCCAGAAATCGTAATACATATCGGGGGCAAATAGCGGAATAAAATTAGAATAGATCCTTGTTACCATAATTGACAGCAAGCCAGTCCATACCGGATCTATGTTAACGGTAACTGAAGCACAGCCTTCGCAATTAAAAAAGGGCGAACAGGTTCCGCAATCGTCATCGCCTTCGCTATGCTCGCTGGTTTGGCCTGCCAACTGTTTTTCCCCCGCACAATCGTCAATTGCGCAGCAGGGGATTACCGAAAGCAATGCCAGGTAAAAAGACAGGATATAAGCTGCCGGTTTC
>DASUMO010000159.1:0-13988 GCA_036277695.1 Chitinophagaceae bacterium | reverse complement strand
GGTAACCGGGCAAATGAATTATTCATTCCCAGCTATTTTACTGCCAAACTCTGATTGAGGTTCACGCAAGGGAAAAAATAGGGGATGGGGAAGGAAAGTCCCAACCAGTCCATACTTCAAGTCCTAAAAAATTGACACTATTTCCTATTCAATTTTTCGTCAGACGGGGCCGTCAGACGAAAAATTCTTATTTCAACGCTTTCAGCCAACCCTTATAGGCCTGGCTGGCGACCGAAGGCTGGATTGGCGAATAATATTTTTTGGCAACAGCCAGTTTTCGCAGCGCATCGATGCCTTCGTAGACTCCTGCTTTTATTCCAGCAAGATAAGCCGCCCCCAGGGCTGATACATCAGCCATGGTTCCACTGCTGACCGGGATATTGAGCAGGTCGGCCAGCAACTGCATGACGAAAGAATTGGATGTCATCCCGCCATTGGCATAGAGTTCTACCAATTGAATACCCGCATCCCTTTCCATGGCAGCTATCACATCTTTAACCTGGAAAGGAATGGACTCAAGGGCCGCCCTCACCACGTGATTCTTCGTGCTGCCGAAACTAAGCCCGGAGATCGAAGCCCTTCTTTCCATTTGCCAATGCGGGGAGCCCAGTCCACTGAATGCAGGTACCAGGTAGACCCCGCCGTTATCCGCAACGCTGTTGGCCATGGATGCGGTCTCCCGCGGATCATCAAAGAGCTTCATTTCATTTTTCAACCATTCGATCGTTGCGCCACAGGAAACGATCACACCTTCCAACGCGAAGTCGATCCTTTCTTCCGTGCTCCAGCAAATGGTCGTAACCATGCCATGGCGGGAAGTAACCGGTTGCTCACCGATATTCATCAATATACTGCATCCCGTACCCAGCGTGGCCTTGGCGGTGCCGGTGTCGAAACAACCTTCGCCAAAGGCGGCGGCGTGCGAATCGCCGATCATGGCGGTAATTGGCAGCTTCCTGTCGAAAATTCCCTCCAGGTCTGTTTCACCAAATAAAGCAGCCGATGCCTTGATTGCGGGGAGATGAACACCGCTAACACCGAAAAGTTCCACGAGATCACTATCCCATGATAGGGTATGAAGATTGAAGAACAAGGTGCGGGAGGCGTTGGTATAATCCGTGGCAAATTCTTTTCCCTTTGTAAGCCGGTACAATAGCCAGCAATCGATGGTACCAAAAAAAGCGTCGCCGGACTGGATAGCTTTCTTGACCCGCCCATTATTTTGAAAAAGCCAAACCAGTTTAGTAGCAGAAAAATAAGGGTCAATCACCAACCCGGTTTTTTGCCGTATGATGCTTGCATGGCCCTGCTGTTTCAATTCCTCGCAAATAGCAACCGAACGCTTGCATTGCCAAACGATGGCCGGGTGCAGGGCAATTCCATCCCGGTCCCAAACCACGAATGTTTCGCGCTGGTTCGAAATGCCAATCGTCCTGATATCTTTTATGTCAAATCCTTTTGCGCGGAATTGTTCCAGGCATTTTTTAACCGAGGCAATTACATTCCTGAAAATCGTTTCAGCATCCTGCTCTACCCATCCATTGTCCAGGTAGTTTGTTTGTAAAGGTTCCGAACCCCTGGCCACTGCCTGTCCCGCTTCCTCAAAGATCAAAGTCTTGGTAGAACTGGTTCCCTGGTCGATAGCGAGTATGTAGGATTGAGACATGGGGGAAGAGTTAAGAATTAAATGTAGAGTTTGAATAATGAAAGAAGGGTGAGTAGCTCACGGGGTGGTCTACTCATTCATTTCTCCTGTCACCAATCTTATCAATAATGACGGCCAGCAAGATCACACCACCCTTGACCACCTGCTGCCAGAATGGTGAGACATTAAGCAATACCAGCCCGTTGTTGAGCACACCGATGATGACAGCCCCGATAACGGTGCCCCACACACTTCCCCTGCCACCATTCAGTGAAGTTCCACCAATCACAACGGCGGCAATAGCATCGAGTTCATAGCTGATGCCCGCATTGGGCTGCGCTGAGTCGAGCCGCGAAGTGACGATGATACCACCCACCGCGGCGAGTGCGCCACCAATACCATATACAAACAGTTTTACACGATTGATCCGGATGCCCGACAGCCTTGCTGCTGTTTCATTTCCACCGATGGCATAGATATACCGGCCCAGTCTTGTTTTCTTCGTAATAAACACCGCAAGCGATACAACGGCTGCGGCAATCCAAACCGGCACCGGGATACCCAGCCAGGAGCCGGTTCCGATCCGGGCAAAACCTTCGCCCAGGTTACTCACCGGGTGGCCACCGGTATAGAGCATGGTAAAGCCCCGGGCAATTGTCAGCATTGCCAGTGTAGCGACAAAGGGCGGCACTTTAAAAGCTGTTATCGTAATGCCATTGATAAATCCCAACAAGGCACCGGCAAGAATAGCCACCAACACAGCACCCAGGATGGTGAAACCGATGAAAAGATCGGCGGAAGGAATGGACCAGCCATATTTCAATAAGCCTGCGGTTATCGCCCCGCAGAGTGCCAGCACAGAACCTACCGACAAGTCAATGCCCCCTGTTAATACGATCAGCGTCATGCCCGTGGCAATACAGGCATTCACAGCTACCTGCCGCAAAACATTTAATCCATTGGCCGCGGTAAAAAATTTATCGGTGAGCACCGCCAGTACAATGCATAAGACCAGCAGGGCGATCACCGATTGAAATCGTTTGATGTTGGCGCGGTAAGTCGGGGCAATGGCAGTCATTCGTTAAATCAGTTTTTATGAATGGCATTTTTTAAAATCTCCTGTTCGGTAGCGTCTTCAATGGCGATGCTCGCTGTCAATTCACCTTCACAGATCACCAGCACCCGGTCTGATACGGCCAGTATTTCCGGCAGTTCCGAAGAAACCATGATGATACCCATTCCTTCGGTGGCCAGGTTTTTCATCAGTTTATAGATCTCGGACTTGGCGTTGATATCAATACCCCGCGTGGGCTCATCGAGCAGCAAAACCTGCGGTTGGGTAGCCAGCCATTTAGCGAGCACGATCTTTTGTTGATTGCCGCCACTCAGGTTCTTAGCTGCGCTTTGAGGGGAAGGGGTCTTGATGCCAAGACTGCTGATAAATTGATCGGCTAGCAATCTTTCTTTTGTTTCACTTAAAACAATGCCCCATCGTTCCAGCTCCTGCAGGGTCGTTATGCTAATATTTGATCTCACCGACTGGTCCAGTACCAGTCCCTGTAATTTCCGGTCCTCCGGCACCAATGCAAGGCCGGCTGCAATGGCGTCTACAGGTGTTTTGATTTTCCGGACCTGGCCATTTACAAAAATTTGTCCCATTGCATTTTTTGGATGCAGGCCAAACAGGCATTCCAATAGTTCGGTTCTCCCCGCGCCCATTAATCCATAGATACCGAGTATCTCTCCTTTGTGCAGCGTGAATGAAATACCGGAAAGAACCATTGTCTTTGCGAGTTCCGGGTGGCGAAGTGAGATATTCTCCACACGTAGCAGTTCGGGTGCGTCTAACACTGTTTTCCCCGTTTTCCCCATGCCGAGCTTACGACCCGTCATTTTTTGTATCAGTTCATCCTGTGTAATTGCAGCCATATCGCCGGCATCGATGCTGGCGCCATCACGTAATACGATAAAGCGGTCGGCAATAGTAAACAGTTCTTTTAGCTTATGGGAAATATAGACAATCGTCCGGCCTTCACTTCGTAGTTGACGGATAATGGTAAAAAGCTGTTCCACCTCCTTGTCGCTGATAGCTGAAGTGGGTTCATCCATGATGATGACGGAGGCATTGGAAAAAAGTGCACGGGCAATTTCCACCATTTGTTGCTGCCCCACTTTCAGCGCCGCGATCTTCGTATCAGGATCCACATCCATGTTTAACCGGCCCAACAAATCCCTTGCCTTCCCGCGCATTTGTTTTTTATCAAGCATACCCAGCACAGTGGTCAATTCCCGGCCCAGGAATATATTTTCGGTGATCGACAGATAGGGGACAAGGTTGAGTTCCTGGTGAATGATCGCGATACCGGCTTCT
Source organism: Chitinophagaceae bacterium (assembly GCA_036277695.1). Classification (GTDB taxonomy): domain Bacteria; phylum Bacteroidota; class Bacteroidia; order Chitinophagales; family Chitinophagaceae; genus CADEDV01. The sequence continues at coordinate 9,972 of DASUMO010000159.1, read as the reverse complement.
TCGGCTTCGCGGGTGTTGGCAAATTTTACCAACTGGCCATTGAGGATGATCTCACCTTCATATTGGGTATGAACACCGGAAAAAATTTTCATCAGGGTTGATTTGCCGGCGCCATTCTCACCAATGATTGCATTCACCTTGCCGGGAACCAGTTGCAGGTTGATATTCGATAGAGCCCTTACTCCCGAAAAATTTTTCGATATGTTTTTTGCCTCCAGCATAATTATGGCAGGATCTTCACCCGCAGTGGAATGATCTCTATTTCATTGAAGCGGATATGTTCACGGTTTAATTCAATGGCCCCCTCCAGGGCCAGCCGGTCGCCGGGCTTTACCAGTTTTTTAAAAGCAGGCAATACATGGGCTCTTATTTCCTTGTTCAACTCTTCCGAAATATTATTCAATTCATCACTGCCGCTAAAATCTTTGATATTGACCAGGCCCGAAGCATCACGAACCGCGTTGCCATAAATATATTCGGTGGCCATGATCACCCTTATCAAAGTATCGCCAGGCGCTTTGACCCTTAAAAAAATTTCGTCTTCGCCGATACTTTCAACCTGGCCATCAACTTTAACCAGGCTATAGCGGTAATTGCCGATGCTCATGCTGTTGGAGTAGTTGGCGAATGCCTCTGTTGGGTTGGTCCCGATGGCGCTGATCAGTGCAGGCAGTTCAATGGCACTGTCCAGCCTTGCCGGAAGCCGGGTTTCCCAGAGCTTTTTGGCAAATGCGGCCGCATCAAAGTTTCCAGCCGTTTTATTTTTTCGCTCACTGAGCTTTTGGAAATACACCGACTTGTAGCCCACCAGTGCGATGACCAGTAACAACAAGATATACCGAACTGCTCTCTTCATATGCGGCCGTTATTTTTTTCCGTAAGCGATATAATCATTGATATTTTTCGGGGTTACCAGTTCCACTGCCACGGGTATTTTAGCAGGAAAATCTCTTTTTCCTTTGATATACTCATCGGCAAATACGGCAGCTGTTTCTGCCATCACTTTGGGAAATTGCATCCCGGTAGCCGCCACTTTGTTTTCACTGATAGCGGTGATCACGTCCTCCGCCCCGTCAAAGCCGAACACTTTTACCTTATCTGCCTTGCCCGAGGATACCAGGGCCTGGTAGGCACCCATGGCCATGGCATCATTTCCGCAAAACACAGCTTGAATTTCAGGATTAGCTTGTAAGATGGATTCCATTACTTCCAATGCTTTGTTACGGTCGAAGTCGGCACTTTGCTGCGCCAGCATTTTGAGACCGGGATAATTGTCCACTACACTATGAAATCCTTTGGAACGGGCCCAGGTATTGTTATCGCCCACGAGACCAAGCAGCTCCACGTATTGCCCTTTTTTATTCAGCTGTTGCGTAAAATATTTTCCCAGCGCCACGGCACCCGAATAGCTATCCGAAAGAATCTGGGAAGTGGCCGCGTCAACCGAATTTATTTCACGGTCCATGCAAAACACCGGGACACCCGCCGCCCGGGCCTTGAGTACATTGGCCACTGATCCATTGGCATCCGTAGGGTTAAAAAGAATGGCATCAAAACCGGCAACGATGATATTGTCAAAATGGTCGCTTTCGAGCGCCGTATTATTTTGCGAATCAAAAATCTTCGCTTCATAACCCAGCTCCTTTGCTTTGGCAGCAGCCGTTTCGCCCAGGAACACAAACCAGGGATTGTTGAGCGTGGAAATCACCACGGCCATTTTCTTACTGCTCCCTTTTTTTCCTTCAGTCTTGCATTGTGCAAATAACAGCAGGCAAATAAAGGGCATACAAAGCAATCGTAGTAACATGAAAATTATTTTAAAAGAGACAAAGCATTAGTGGCGATCCCTTCTTCATTGATCCCATAATGATTGAATATATCCTGCTGCGAACCGGTAACCGTGTATTCGTCTGGTATGCCGATGATCCGGAAAGGCCTGGTATAGCCTTTTTGCAATAACCAGGATGCACAGGCTTCACCGAGTCCACCGTAAATACTATGTTCTTCCACCGTCAGGATGGCCCTGCATTTTGTTGCGAGTGAATCCAGCAGTTCGGTATCCAGCGGTTTGATCGTATGCATACTGATGACCGTGGCATCAATGCCGAATCCCTTTAACCTTTTCGCCGCCTGCAGCGCCGGGTACACTGTTTCACCTGTCGCAATAATGGCGATATCCTCTCCTTCTTTGATCACCCGACCTTTCCCGAATGCAAAGCTGTTATCATCCGCTTCCTTTAAGGGCTGCATTATTTTTTTTCCAAAACGCAGGTAAACAGGTTGGCTCATACCGGCAGCCGCCCTGATGGCCTGCCCGGTTTCATAATTGTCGGCCGGTGCCACCACTATGATATTGTTGATAGCTCTTAATACCGCGAAATCATGCAGGCTATGATGGGTGGAACCCAGCGCTCCATAGCTCACTCCTGCACTGATACCGATTAATTTTACCGGGTTATCGGAATACGCCACATCATTTTTGATCTGTTCCAGTGCCCTCGCGGTTAGGAAGCAGGCCGGTGAAACGGCAAACACTTTTTTTCCTGCCGAAGCAAGACCCGCTGCTACACCGACAAGATTTTGTTCGGCGATGCCCACTTCAATGTGACGATCCGGGAATTGCTGCCCAAAAGGCACCAGTTTACCGGAGCCGCGCGAATCACTTGTCACCACTACAATATCACGATCCTCTTTGGCCAGCTCCTGTAAAGTGACGGAAAACACATCCAGGTTAGTCCTGGCCTTGCCTTCTTGTATTTCTGTTACTGCTCCCACAATTTTGATGCATTTATTTTTTTAAAAATCATCGGGTATGGTGACAAGGGCACTGTCCAGCTCGGATACGGCTTCCTGGTATTGCTTTTCATCGGGTACGCCATGGTGCCACTTGATCACATTTTCCATATAGCTTACGCCTTTGCCTTTTATGGTATGAGCGATGACCAGGTTGGGTTTACCCGTTTCGAAGGGAAGAGAATCAAAAACCTGTTTCAACTCCTCCAGGTTATGACCATCAACGTGGCGCACGGCCCAGCCAAAACTTTCAAACTTCGCATCGATGGGATGGGTATTGCATACTTCGGCCGTGGGCCCGGTGATCTGTAATTTGTTGTGATCAATGATGGCACAGAGATTATCCAGTTTATACTGTGCAGCTGACAAAGCCGCTTCCCAGTTCGAACCTTCGGGCAGTTCGCCATCGCCCAATAAAGTGAATACGCGAAAACCAGCGTGGTCAAGCTTCGAAGCAAGCGCCGTACCTACGCTAATCGGTAAGCCATGGCCAAGGGCGCCGGTATTCTGTTCCACGCCTTTCACTTTGCGAGTCGGATGCCCGATATAATGTGATTGGTACTTGCAGAGGGTTTCCAGGTCTGATTCCGGGAAAAAGCCTTTGTCAGCCAGCACCACAAAAAGAGCTTCCACCGAATGGCCCTTGCTTTGAATATAACGGTCCCGCCCAGGCGAATGAAAATTATCCGGCCCCACGTTCATGGTATGATTGTACAACACGTTCAGTATATCAATACAGGAAAGACTGCCACCTGTATGACCGGCATTGGCATGAAAAATATACTTCAGGATATTTTTCCGGTAGCCGATCGATTTTTTCTGTAATGCTTTTGTCGTCATCGTTTAGTATCCTGCCGCTATTGACGGAAAGGTTTTAGTCATGTAAATAAGTTTCCCAGCCCAGGTAGTTCTCCATGGCTTCTTTTAAAATACCCGCGGTCTTGCTTGCATTCATTACCACATGGTGTTCGAAACCGTTGCGGCAGACATATTGCATCAGTCCCTGCAGGTTATTGATTTGGGCAACGGCCCGGGTACCGAAGGTGTCCAGGGAATCATTGGTCAATTCGCCTTCGCCCACATAGACTTTGATCGTGCCCTTGTTATCGTCGGTGCTGATGCGTCCATAGGTGAGCGGGGAGGCGGGTGTCCTTCCTTCCAGCGCGCCGTAGGTATTTTCCGTACCCACCGAAGTGCCGAGTATGGGAGCAGTGCTGATCTGGATATCGGGCAGGAAAGATTTGGCCCAGTTGCCACAATGGAAGAGCACGCATTTGCTATCGTCATCGGCGTAATTATTGTTCCAGTCAACCAGGGCGCTGGGCGAACCCGAAGCCAGCTGCATGGCATACATACTCAGCGTTCCCGTAACATCCACTTCGCAGGCGCTGGGCAGCATATTCTCGCTCATCATACTCATGCTGGTACAAACATTACACCCATAGTTTTTCTGCAGCGAGGTCCAGCACTGAATAGCTGTTGCATCCAGGGCATTTTCCTCCATAAAATCAGCGAGCACTACATCCAGCTTGGCAATCTGCACCATCTTATCTCCGGGTGCTTTGCCCGCTGCTGTATAGGCATGAATTTTTTCGAGCTTTTCTTTGACAACCTGATCATCAGCTGTCAATTTATTGGCGTTACCCAGGATTTCCGAGAGGTCTACAGTGGTGACAGAAATGCCATGACGCTGCAGGATCTTCTCACTATAACGTACCGTATTGAAAGCTCCCGGCCGGGCACCCACGGCGCCGATGCGCACTTTTCGCATCCCTTTCACCACGCGGCAGACCGCGATAAAATTGCTGAGGTCATTCACAAAAGATTCATCAGCCGGTCTCACCACGTGTTTGCTGGTTAAAGTATACCGGATACCGAACTGGTAAAGATTGTTGCAGACTGAAATCTTGCCGCACCAGGCATCGCGCCGGTTTACGACATCCATCTTATCCAGGTCATCGGGAAAGCCCTGGATCAGCACCGGTACTTTCAGTCCCGACAACTTGATCGTTTCCGCCACGCCTTTTTCATCGCCGAAATTGGGAAGCACTACCAGGATACCTTCTATCTCCTCCGCATGCTGGCGGAACAGGGCCGCGCATTTTTGCGCATCGGCAAATGTTTCCACCCCGCCCAGTTTTGTATCGGCATCACTCAATAATACGGGAGTAATTTCCAATTTCTTAAAAAGGTCCAGCACTTCGGTCCTGGCCTGGCCCACCAGCTTATCCGGGAAAAAATCCCGGTTCCCAATGATGACCCCAAGGGTTGATGTTGTATTTTTTTTCATGTATTTCAGCTTGCAATGATCAATTCAATTTCATTATCCCTGAAAACAGCCCTGTGTTTTTCATCAATTCCAGGATCTGTAATAATATAATCGATCAGCGATAGAGCGCCCAAACTGGCCAGGGCCGATTTCCCCATCTTGGTGGAATCGGCTACGAGATAGGTTGTTTCGGCTGCATCGATCATCGCTTTCTTTACCACCAGGTCACTGATGCTTGGATAGGTCAACCCTGCTTTTAGTGAGATGCCCGCCGTTGCGAGGAATAATTTCTGAACGTGAAGACCTTTAAAAAAATCAGCGGCTTTTTGGCCAGTCAGGGATAAAGTAGGCGGTTTGAACTCGCCCCCCGTCAGGATTACTTCAATCCCCGTTTCGGCACCCAGGAGCAGGGCGATATTGAGGGCATTGGTAATGACAGTGAGGTTTTTTAATCCTTTCAACTTTTTCGCGACTTCCGTGGTCGTGGATCCTGAATCGAGGATGATGGTGTCGCCGCTTTCAATAAAGTCGAGGCATTTTTCCGCGATCCTTTCTTTCTTGTCGAGGTTTTCCTGTTGTGAAAGCGAGACTTTCTGTACCTGGTCTTTAATATTTTTCAGGTAGGCCCCACCGTGTTCACGGGTGATCCAACCATCCTTCTCCAGTTTTTCGAGATCCTGGCGTATGGTTACTTCCGTGACCTTGAAGATCCGGGCCAGGTCCAGCACCTTGGCTGAACCATCTTCCCTGATAAGTTCAATGATTTTATCGCGGCGAATATTGGCAAGCATATCCTAAAAGTTCGTTGCAAGAATACACCCTAAAAAGAAAATAAACAAAAAAAATCGTAGATATTCGAAAATTGAATCTTTCGAATTTATTCGATTTAAAACCAGTTAAACCGCTCATAATGCCAATAAAAAAGTATAAGCGTCTGTTTTTCAATCCCCTTGGGTTGTTGCGATGTGGTTGTCAATCTAAAGGTCTTCGTGGCCGGAGAAAATCTAAAAAGTAAAATTTTTTAAAAAAGGAGGAACTTAGAAATGCATATGGAACCCCAGCGAGGTTGGGGCTAAAAACGGACTACCAGCCTTTTATGAAAAGTAGTTTCATAATATTATTACTCTTCATAAATGCCACATACGGGCAGGTTATAGAGTCAATAAAATCGGATTCCGCTGTAATTGGCTTTATAAGAAAGGTTTTTCCTGAATTAAATGAGCTGCGAATCTCCACCAGTTTAAATGACGAGCCAACCTGGCAACTCGCCGATCTCGACAATAATGCGAAGCCTGATTTGCTTTTTACCGGCACAGATGGCAGTTCAAGGAACAGGGCCTTTGTAGTGTTGTCAAAAAATAATGATAACTATGAACTGTATGATATCACCCCGATGGGTTATTTTTTAAGACCTGTCGCGCAAGTTGAAAAAATCAATGATGACTTAGTAATCGTGCTGCAGTTTGAAGTGAATACCACGCGGTGGGCGGATAGCTTATTCTTTAGGAACGGAGCATTTCTTCATTACCTGGCTATTCCCCATCTGAAGGATATAGCCTTGATTCAATATCGAACAACAGAATGCCTGGGTCCCTGCCCTGTCTATAGTATTACAATTGATAGCCTGGGTAATGCCAGGCTTGAGTCATCCAAACCCCGTGATTTTTATATATGGACGTATCAAGATACTTTAATCGGTCATTATTACCAGAGAGTCAGTAACGAAAAGCTTATCCAATTAAAGGAACTACTTAATTATATTTACTTGTCTCCGGTTCCGGACAAATACATTTGGATAACAGATCAGCCTTCAGGTATAATTGATATGAAATTTACAGATGGCTCTTCAAGGTATATTTCGGATTACGCGCGGGGAGGATCGCCGGCCCTGGTGCTTTTGCATCACTATTTTGATGAGCTGCGTTTTTCTACCCGCTGGAAAAAATAAGCTAATATTGTTCCCGGTCTGCATGCCGGCGGCCCGCGACCAAATTTCCATTCAATTTACCAGAAATGAAAACCAGGCAGACAGAATCTGATAAAGTCACGGAGTACATTTCAAAACTGGATTCCGAGCTTTCCAAATCCATTCAATATTTGAGAAAGCTGATCTTGGATATCAACCCGGAAATAAAGGAACAGATCAAATGGAATTCTCCCAGCTTTTATTACGCAGGTGAAATGAAAGAGTTTGATCCCAAAGAATACAAAAGAGATATTGCGGTCACCAATCTTCACCGGGGAAATATTATGATTGTGTTTCCAACCGGGGCGAAAATTGTCAACCCGGATAATTTGTTGGAAGGTAATTATCCCGATGGCCGGAAAATAGTTAAGTTCAGGGACCTGCAGGATATAAAGAACAAAGAAAAATTGCTGAAAGCTGCTATTATTGATTGGCTGAGCAAAGTAGAGAAGTGATCCGGCAGGATTTTTTTGCAAGGACAAACAGAGTCCGGGGATGAAACAGAGCACCTCTTATGATTTACCCGCCCAGAAAAAGAATGTTCAATGATAAATTACAGGTTCACCGCCAACAACGTTCAATCCGAAAATAATAGGTTGTGTTTTTTATTATTATTGCCTTTGTTTTTGGTACCGTACTCGGTTTTTTGCCAGCAATTCACCAATGTTGAACTGGAACAATATGTCAGGAAAGGTATTGAGTCTTACAACAGCCTGAATGTTGATAGCATTACAGCAGGAGGCCTAACTGGTTTTGAGAATGGGTTTGGTTATCGTTCCCGCAGTCCCCGCCCCGCTCTTTCCCCTGATGCAACGCGTTCGGTGCTCCATAAGTTTTTGGATGGAATGGATTATTATAAGATTACCATAAACGAAATACAAACCAGGATTGATGGTGATGTAGGTCTTGCCTGGGGTTTTTTTACAGAAAAATTTCAACGAAAAGGCGCCCGGCCTGAGCTTGTACAGGTACGCTTCACTGTAACTGTAAAAAAAGACCAGTCTGGCTGGCGAACCTTGCTTGCCCATCGCGATGCACAGCAATTTGATACAAAAGGCAACTATATTCCATTGCCACCGGATGAATGAGATTGTGGCAGGTAAGAAACCACAAAGCCGGCTGCCGGGCAAGTAGAAATAAACAGGTATGGAGTACAATTTTATCCAGGACGATATTGTAGTTAAAATTGCCAGAACAGGGAAGGAGTTTGAAGATGGGTGTGGTTTGTTCCGACGCTATGCTCAAACCCTGGATCTCGACTTAGGATTTCAAAATTTCCCGGAAGAACTGGAGAAGATTGACCAACTCTACAACAAACCCGGGGGCGCCCTGCTGATTGCCTATAAAGATGAAATCGCCATAGGTTGTGTTGCCGTTCGCGAACAAATCCCGGAGACCGCTGAATTAAAGCGGCTCTATGTTCATGAGGATTATAGGAATTATAAAATAGGGAGAAAACTCCTTGACCTGTCAATTGGAATTGCTAAAGAACTAGGTTATAAATCTATCCGGCTTGATACCCTGCCAAACCAAACAGAAGCGCAACGCCTTTACCGCTCATTCGGTTTTTACGAGATAGCCGCCTACCGCTATAACCCTGTTCCGGGGACAGTTTATATGGAAAAAAAACTGGATTGATGTATATGCCCCCAAATCGTTTTTACCTGCTACGACCGGTATCTTATCAAATTCAGCTATCCCGTTTATTTCTTAATCCTTTCCCCGGCAGATTCTGATTTACCGGCAACAGGCACCAGTTCACCAACCTTTCCCAATCCTTTTGGAGGCATATTATTGTAAATGCATTCATACTCCCCGGCATGCACTTTATAAGTTTCATGCCAGATGCCCACATCTCCATTGCTTTTTATTTTCGTATTAAATTCTTTCCACGCAGGATAGTGCAACCCGTTCCTGTCTTTGGCATAGGTTTCAAGGTGTTCAAATGACCGCCAATATTGTACAATGGTTCCAAAGCTGAATTCGGCCCCCAGGAAACCTGTTTCATTGCTGTCTTTTGCTCTAAGTTCATCCAGCATTCGCGGCATGGCCCTCGCTACGGGCAACCATTTGTGCAGTTTCCAGAATTTATTAATGCGCATACCAATCAGGAAGACAACAAAATCACCTTCCAGGTTTACGGTCATACGCCGGTTGATTGTTTTTGCCATATGCGAAATTTTTTGAGACCATCATAAATTTCTATCATGAAATTAGAGTATTTCTGTCTGCCCGATCCTTATTCCGGTTTTCTTTCTGGTCACTGCGACTGAACCATAAGCTGGTGACGGAGGGAGAATAGATCCGCCATGGCGTAGAAGAACTTTCGTTTTTTAACGGATTGGTAATGCGTTTGAAGGAACCCGGGTGGTTAAGTGGTATTAATTCGCTGGTTTATATCCGTCAAAAAGGGGTTATATTTCTATAACCCCCTCTGGCCCGTCAACAGCCGTATTTGTATTAAAACCTGCTGAATAGATATTTTAGTTCTTGGCAATGGTAGTCAGGTAAATTGTTGCTTTCAGATTCGCATTTAAATTACTGAGATTTTTCAGGGACAGTGAGCAGGTATCGGTTCCGGCATCAAGGTCCGTTACTGCAACATGCAGGTTGGCGAAAGCCAGGTTGTTACCGGAATTGCTTTTGATCTGACTTACAAATACGCGTACGTCATCATTGTCTCCTGAAAAATCCGTAATATCGGCGTTTACTACAGTCGCACTTCCAGCCAGGATGAAGACATCCACTGTTTTTTGATCAAATCCAATACGAAGTGATGAGGGACCATTGCTTCGCACGGAACCTTTCCCCGCAATCGTCAATGAATTATTTATTGTTACATCTGGAACAGTAAGAGTACCGCTGGCGCCGATATTGTAAGCATTCAGATGACCGGCTATCTGCACAGGGCCGTCAAAATAGCTTGATCCATCATGTACACGCA
>DASUMO010000158.1:0-4239 GCA_036277695.1 Chitinophagaceae bacterium | reverse complement strand
TATCTATTCACTCCCAGTTATTGTCTCCTCCCTTAACTTTGCCCGATGGCAAGTATCGAAGTGAGGATCGTCAATAGTTCACCCCATCCTTTACCCGCGTATGCAACAACGGGTTCATCAGGATTGGATATCCGTGCCCATATCGGGGATCCGCTTTCTTTTAAACCCCTGGAAAGAAGACTCGTGCCTACGGGTTTATTCATTGAATTACCCACGGGATACGAGGCGCAGATTAGACCCCGCAGCGGATTGGCCATCAGGCAGGGCATCACCTGTCTCAACACACCCGGAACGATAGATGCCGATTACCGGGGAGAAATTAAGATTATTTTGATCAACCTTTCTGAAGAAGTGCAGGTCATTAACCCGGGTGACAGGATTGCACAACTGGTAATTCAGCAAGTGGAAAAGCTGGTTTGGGTAGTTGTAGAGGAACTGCAGGTTACCGAAAGGAATGCCGGTGGTTTTGGTCATACCGGCAAACAATAAGGTTAGCATGATTAGAATTATTTTTTTATTGATAACTGGCGCATGTTTTTTTTCTTCCTGCCGTTCTACCCGTAAGATACAGACCGTGATTGCTTCCCGGGATACGACAGCCGCGAACAATGCAAAAGATCGCTCCCGGGAGGATTCACTCCTGTTTATCAGTCAAACCCTGGAAGCCATTCGCGGCAACCGCATCGATTTTCAAACTTTTTCAGCCAAGGTCGAAGTGGATTATGAAGATGCCGAGGGGAAAAAATATGATGTTACTGCCCATGTGCGCATGCATAAGGACAGCGTGATCTGGATTTCGGTCCGCGCAATCCTGGGTATTGAAGGCCTGCGGGCCTATATTACCCCTGATTCCGTAAAGTTGCTGGATAAACAGAATAATCTCTATACAGCGCGGAGTGTTGCTTACCTGCAGGAAGTAACCGCCCTTCCCCTGGATCTGCCTTCATTGCAGGACCTGTTGCTGGGCAACCCGGTTTTCCTCGATAGCAATGTAGTATCCTATGCGCGTACGGAGGATGCCATCACATTATTGAGTATAGGCGAATTTTTCAAAAACCTGTTCACGCTTGAAGCTTCCTCGCGGTCGGCTCGCAGCAGTAAGCTTGACGATCTGGATGAATTGCGAAACAGAACCTGTTATCTGTCCTATGGGGAATACGAGAATAAGAAAGGCGTTAATTTTTCCACCAAACGGCATATCAGCGTTACGGAAAAGAAAAAACTGGATATTAAGCTCGATTACAAGCAATATGACTTTAATGAGACGTTAAATTTCCCTTTTTCCGTGCCAAAAAATTATCGTCCAAATTAGGCTGATAAAATTTATTTTGCACAACGCCGTTATAAGACCTTCCGCACCCTGTTTTTTAACCCATAATCCCGGAACATGCGAAAAAAAATACTTCTTATTTTGGTTTTGGGCATCGGGACTGCACTGGGTGCATGGGCCCAGACCCAGGACAAATCAGAGCTGGAAAGTGAAAGACAGCAGTTACAAAAAGAACTCAAGGAAATGCAGTTGGCCTATAGTAAGATCAAGGGCAAAAGTAAACAGGCCTTGAGCCAGCTCAGCGTTTTGAACCGGAAAATCAACCTGCAGGAAAGATATATTGGGAGTATCAGCAAGGAGATCCGCATGATCGAAAATGATCTTTACCTCTCTAACCTGGAAATTTACCGTTTGCAGAAACAGCTCGATACCCTGAAATCCGAATATGCCCGCACGGTAGTATATGCCTATAAAAACAGGAGCTCCTACGATTACCTGAATTTTATTTTTTCAGCTTCCAGTTTCAACGATGCGATCAAAAGAGTGACCTACCTGAAAAGCTATCGCACCTACAGGCAAAAGCAGGTGAATACCATCCTGGAGACACAGGACCTGATCGCTAAGCGTCAAAAACAACAATTGGGACGGAAAGAACAAAAAAATAAAGCCCTGGTAGCACAAAACAAGGAAAAGGCAGAGCTGGATGGGCAGAAAAAAGAAAAAGATGTGGTGCTGCGGCAATTAAAATCAGAGGAGAAGGATCTTCAAAAGCAAATCGCGGCTAAGAGAAAGAAAGACCGTGATCTTCAAAATGCCATCACTGCAATTATTCGTCGCGAAATAAAAGAAGCTGAAGAAAGAGCCAGGGCAAAATCAAAGCTTGAAGCTGAAGAAAAGAAAAAAGCCGATGACCTGGCAAAAGCAAATTCCAGGACTACGACTTCAGGCAATGAGAATGTAGCTGCAACAACCCCGGCTCCCAAGGTAACTACTCCCGCGAAGAAGCCCGCCAGTTACCTGGAACTAAATGAAAAGGAAATAGCGCTGGGCAGCAGTTTTGCCAATAATAAAGGTAAACTGCCCTGGCCCGTTGACAATGGAGTCCCTACCATTCACTTTGGTCCTTATAGTATTGAGGGCACACGCCTGAAAGGAGATAATCCCGGTGTTACCATCGCTACCCAGGCAGGGACGAATGTGAAATCAGTGTTTGAAGGAGAGGTGGTAGGTGTCTACAACCTGGGAGATGGCATGGCCGTCACTATTCGCCACGGAAAATATTTCACCACTTATAGTAACCTCACATCCGTAACAGTGAGAAAAGGGGATAATGTTAGAACCAGCCAGGCCATCGGTCGTGCGGGCCGTGATGAAGAAGGAAACGGTGGCCAGATTGATTTCCTGCTGATGATTGAAACAAAAAATGTGAACCCTGAACCCTGGCTTCGTCGTTAATCTTGAGCTTTCATAATAAGGTAGCCCTTCTTCGGAGGGGCTTTTCTTTTACCTTGCTGGTACCTACTCACAACTGGCCTTAAGTAGTTTACCACATCGATAAGAGTTCACATAGTCTAATGATAAAAAACTCGTAGCCAGGAGCTCGCAGCTAGCAGCTATTCTTTACCCTCCAGTTACCATTCACCCCTCAGGCAGGTTGTAAGAAACGCGTGTATAATTTTTCATAAATCGGAACGATATTGCTGATATCGTATTTACGGGCATGTGCCGCCGCTCTTTCCTTAAAACCTTTCAGGGTCTTATCATCTTTCAGGATACTGAGTGCCTGTTTACTCATTGTATCGACATCCCCGACATTGGCCAGGTAACCTGTTTCGCCCTCAATATTGATTTCACTTAGGCCCCCTGCATTGGTTGAGATAACCGGGACACCCGCAGCCATGGCTTCCAGGGCCGCTAAACCAAAACTTTCATATTCCGATGTTAAAAGAAAAAGGTCGGCAATAGCAAGAATATCTTCCATTTGTTCCTGCTTGCCTACGAAACGGATGGCTTCGCATACCCCGAGTTCCCGGGCCAGGTCTTCGGCCGTGCTCCTTTCGGGGCCATCTCCTACAAACAATAATTTAGCCGGGAGCACCTTTACTATTTCGGCAAAGATTTTTACGATATCCTGAACGCGTTTAATTTTCCTGAAATTTGACGCATGCATTAAAATCCGTTCACCCTGCGGCGCAATTACTTTCCGGAAAGCATCAATAGGTTTACGGCTGAAACGCTGCACATCCACGAAATTGTAGATCACTTCTATCTCCTTCTCAATATTGAAAGTCCTGTATGTTTCATCCCTCAGGTTTTCGGATACCGCGGTGATCGCATCACTTTGATTGATGGAAAAAGCTACCACCGGGGCATAGGTCTTATCCCGGCCCACCAGGGTAATATCCGTGCCATGTAGTGTAGTGATGACCGGTATATCTATACCTTCTTTCTTCAAAATCTGCTTGGCCATATAGGCTGCTGAGGCATGTGGTATGGCATAGTGCACATGAAGCAGATCCAGGTGATTGTTTTTTATGACATCCACCATCGTGCTGGCCAGGGCCGTTTCATAAGGCGGGTAATCAAAAAGCGGGTAAGTGGGAACCTGCACTTCGTGGTAAAATATATTCGGGATAAATCCATTCAGCCTGACCGGTTGCTGGTAAGTGATAAAATGGACCAAATGTCCTTCCTGGGCCAATGCCTTTCCTAACTCTGTAGCCAAAACACCACTTCCACCAAAAGTCGGGTAACAAACAATTCCAATTCGCATAATATCTTATTAGGATGCAAAACTAAGACTAAGCGATAAAAGGAAGAAAAGGAGTTCAAAGAGAGCATCAATACTTTAACGTTTTCCATGGCGAGCCTTCCTTCATGTTTAACCCATCGCATTATACGGGAAGTTTATTACTGTTTACCCGGTCTCCCCCAACTCTTTAACTCCTTTTCTCTTTTTCTCTTTTTCC
>DASUMO010000157.1:0-5020 GCA_036277695.1 Chitinophagaceae bacterium | reverse complement strand
CAGCCGGTTTTGTCCGAATGGCTGAATTTCCTGATTTTCGCAGACAGTGCTTAGTCATTTGCAAGTTCTGAAATCAATACCTTTGCTCCGCCCGCAACATGGCGGGCATCGCCTTAAATTAACATCCTATGTGTGGAATCGTTGGATATACCGGGCCCAGGGAAGCTTATCCTATCATAATTAAAGGACTGAAACGCCTTGAATACCGGGGTTATGACAGTACGGGGGTAGCTCTCCAAAATGGAAATGGCCTGAGTGTTTATAAGAAAAAGGGGAAAGTAGCCGAATTGGAAGAAGCCATTGTTACCCGTAATCTACATGCACATGTAGGAATCGGCCATACCCGCTGGGCTACCCATGGTGAACCCAGCGACCGCAATGCCCATCCCCATCAATCGGCCAGTGGTAAACTGGCTATGATCCACAACGGTATCATTGAAAATTATTCCCAGCTAAAGAATGAATTACAGAAAAAAGGGTACAAATTCAAGAGCGATACCGACACCGAAGTCCTGCTGAATTTTATTGAAGAAATCAAGGTCAATAATAACTGTTCACTGGAAGAAGCTGTCCGGATTGCATTGAAAAGGGTTACCGGCGCATATGTCATCCTCTTACTGGACGCGGATACACCGGATACCATTATTGCTGCCCGCAAGGGCAGCCCCCTGGTGATTGGCGTGGGCAAAGGCGAGCATTTCCTGGGATCTGATGCCTCTCCCATGCTTGAATACACCAAGGAAGTCGTATATGTAAACGATTATGAACTGGCAATTGTAAAACCGGATGAACTGATCTTAAAAAACCTGGGCAATGAAAAGATCACACCCTATGTTCAAAAACTGGATATAGAACTGGCCGCAATAGAAAAAGGCGGCTATGAACATTTCATGCTCAAAGAAATATTTGAACAGCCCCAGACTATTTATGATTGCCTGCGGGGAAGACTGGATGCCAATGCCGGCACCATTACCATGAGTGGCATCCAGCAATATGCTGAACAGATCATGAGCGCCAACCGGATCGTGATGATCGCCTGCGGCACCAGCTGGCATGCAGGACTGGTAGCTGAATATATTTTTGAGGAACTCTGCCGGATCAATGTGGAAGTAGAATATGCCTCTGAATTCCGATACCGAAACCCGGTTATTAACAAAGGAGATGTGATCATCGCTATTTCTCAAAGCGGTGAAACGGCTGATACCCTGGTCGCCATTGAAAAAGCAAAGGAAAAGGGTGCAATCATATTGGGTGTGGTCAATGTAGTCGGTTCTTCCATTGCCCGCCTCTCTCATGGTGGCGCTTATACCCATGCGGGCCCGGAAATCGGGGTGGCTTCCACCAAGGCATTTACGGCCCAGTTGGCCGTCTTAACCATGATTGCGCTAAAGATCGCCTATATCAAAGGCAGCATTTCCCATGACCGCTACATGCACCTGCTGAAAGAACTGGAGGAAGTACCGGAGAAATTGGCCTGGGTGTTGCAACAAAGTGAACATATCAAATCACTGGCAGAAAAATACAGGGATGCCCGGGATTTTCTTTACCTGGGTCGTGGTTATAATTTTCCCGTGGCACTGGAAGGTGCACTGAAGCTGAAAGAAATTTCCTATATACATGCCGAGGGCTACCCGGCAGCTGAAATGAAACACGGCCCGATAGCCCTGGTCGACGAACAACTTCCCGTTGTTTTTGTGGCAACAAAAGATTCATACCACGAAAAGGTGGTAAGCAATATGCAGGAAATCAAAGCCCGTAAAGGCAGGGTGATTTCTGTTATTACAGAAGGGGATGAAATATCGGCAGGGCTTTCAGAATCCATTATGCTGATACCCGAGGCAGATGAGATCGTAGCTCCCATGCTCAGTGTGGTTCCCCTGCAATTGCTGGCCTATTATATCGGCGTTGCCAAAGGATATGATGTGGACAAACCCCGTAACCTGGCTAAATCGGTTACTGTTGAATAAAAGTTTACGATTTACTCCTGGGTGTTAAGAGATATCCCGGCCGTATTATTTTCCTGTCGAATCAAGTATCTTCAGCCTGCTAATCCTTAACGAATAGAACTCCCGCATGAACCATATCAATAAGAAACCCGTTTCCACGCTTGGATATGGCTTTGTTGCCAAAGAATATATACCAAAAGGGAAAAATGAATATTACCTGCGCAATTTCCAGAATCGCAGCGGTACCCGCTACCGGAAACTTACGGCCTATGAAACGGAGGTGCTCATCAGGAATGGGAATACTTCGGATGACTGGGAAAAGGTGCAGGTTTCTGAAGCGTTTAATCCCGAACTGGTGCAGGATTGTAAGTTCTATGGGCTGGTGCGCATCGGTAAACTGGAACCTTATTTTCTTGAGTTCAATAATATCAGGGTTCCCGTGGGATTATATAACAGCACGATCATCAGTTCTGATATCGGCGATAATGTGGTTATTGACAATGTCAACTTCATGAGCCATTATATTATCGGCAATGAAGTGATACTGGTAAATATTAATGAACTCGCCACCACCAACCATTCTAAATTCGGCAACGGCATCCTTAAGGAAGGTGAAAGTGAATCTGTCAGGATCTGGATAGAAGTCTGCAATGAAAATGCGGGTCGGAGTATTTTGCCTTTTAACGGCATGCAACCAGGCGATGCCTGGCTTTGGTCCAAATTCCGGGCGGATGAGAAGCTGATGGAAAAATTTAAAATTTTCACGGAGAAGAAATTTGACCGGCAGCGCGGTTATTATGGTAAGATCGGCGACCGGACGGTGATCAAGAACTGCCGGATAATAAAAGATGTATGGATCGGGAGCGATGCCTATATCAAAGGAGCGAATAAACTGAAAAACCTGACCATTAATTCCTCACCTGAAGCAAAATCCCAGATAGGTGAAGGTTGTGAACTGGTGAACGGCATTATCGGTTTTGGCTGCCGCGTTTTTTATGGTGTAAAGGCAGTCCGTTTTTTCCTGTCCTCCAATTCACAATTAAAATACGGCGCACGATTGATCAATTCTTACCTGGGCGACAATTCAACCATTTCCTGTTGCGAAGTATTGAACTCGCTGATCTTCCCTGCACATGAGCAGCACCATAATAATTCATTTTTATGCGCAGCCCTGGTCCTGGGTCAAAGCAATATGGCTGCAGGGGCCACCATTGGGTCCAATCATAATTCAAGAGGGGCTGACGGGGAAATCGTTGCTGGCCGTGGTTTCTGGCCAGGGCTCTGTGTGAGCCTTAAGCATAATTCCAAATTTGCCAGCTTTACCCTGATTGCCAAAGGTGACTTTCCTGCCGAGCTGAATATACCGGTCCCCTTCTCACTGGTGAGCAATGATGTCAGCAAGGACAGGTTACTGATCATGCCGGGTTATTGGTTTATGTACAATATGTATGCCCTTGCCAGGAATGCCGGGAAATATACCAGCCGGGATAAACGAGTAGATAAAACCCAAAAACTGGAATATGATTTCCTGGCTCCCGACAGCGTGAATGAATTGTTCGATGCATTAACGCTATTGAGAAAATTCACAGCCCGGGCCTGGGCATTAAAAAATAAAAAAACGATACCACCCGGGCAACTGGAAAAGAAAGGTCAGCAGTTACTGGAAAAAACGCCCGCCCAGGTCAGCGGGCTGGAGATCCTGGCCGAAGGTTTTGAAAACAGCTCCAGGAAAGTAGAATTGGTAAAAGTAGCAGAGGCTTATGGAATATTCCGGGAGTTAATCATTTATTACGGTGTTTCGCAATTGGTTAGTTTGATAGTAACTGAGTCGTTTGGTTCACTCGGGAAAATGCTCCAGTTTTTTCCCGCAAAAAAATCCCGGCTTTCCTGGGTTAACCTGGGCGGTCAATTGATGCCTTCCCCATCGTTAAAAACCCTGGTGAATGCTATCCATAATGGGAAGATCGGTAGTTGGGACGAGGTCCATGCATTTTATAACCGCCAAAGTGAACGCTACGAAAAAGACAAGGCGATACATGCATTTAGTTCGCTGCTGGAACTACTTGAAATTTCAGCAGAGCAATTCACGAAGAAAAAAATGGCCGGCCTGCTTCAACAGGCACTGGCCACCCGTCAATGGATGACCCGTGCTATTTACGATTCCAGGGCCAAGGATTATAACAGTCCATTCCGGACAATGGTATATGATTCGGAAAAAGAAATGGAACAAGTAATAGGCAAGTTAAAAGAAAATAGCTTTATTAAACAACAACAGGAAGAATTACCCCAATTCGAAGGAAGACTGAATGAAGTCAGCCGCCTGTTCGGACTTTAAACTCCCGTTTAATTCCCTTTGTAATTATTAAAAGGATAATAAGTCAGCGCAAATCCTGCCTGGTGACAAGCGGAATAATAGAGAAAATCCAGCAGATAATGTTTCAAAGGTTTCTTTCCCTCGCCTATTTTAATCACCAATACTGAAGTCCAGGCCAGCCGGTTGATCATTGTATTTAGATGATACTGGTCGGTAAATGCCACCAGCACCGAAGTGGAAAGAGGGAATTTGGGACCGGCTTCAGGATCACCATTCTCATACTTATTTCTCCAGCTAATATCCGGATTGAACCATTGAGGATTGGCCTTGGGAAAGCGATGACGAAATGCTTTCCAGTGAAACATCAGGGTTTCATTAAATCCTTTACTCGCGCCTGCAACAAATACCAACCCGCCGGTTAACCAGCGGTTACCTGTCATTCTCCAATTACCTGCATCCAGCTTTATTTTTTTCTCCTGTACCGGCTTTGGCAAAGGAGGTAATTCTAACGGTAAAGTGCCAACCGAATCCTTCGAAAATTGCGCTCCGGCCGACAGGCTAAAGAGGAGAAAAAAGAAAAAAAGTTTCATACTGAACAGTATTGTAGGTAAAGCGGCTGTTCAACAGGAATTGGAATTAATAAGATAACTGAAGCATCAGTTCTGAATGTGAATGATTACCCTAAGGTTTCAGATGGGATAGATTTCCGGTCCGGAGAGGATGACCGGCTTACAAAGTAAAAACTGGACACCGCTTTTAC
>DASUMO010000156.1:0-2420 GCA_036277695.1 Chitinophagaceae bacterium | reverse complement strand
CCCCCTCAAATCCCACAACAGCCTTTATGATTTCGGCAAGTTGCCCGATGGAAACCTCTTCACCGGTGCCGATATTCAGGAATATTTTTTCATCATAGTGCTGCATCAGGAAAACACAGGCTTCGGCCAGGTCATCAACATACATGAATTCCCGCAGCGGTTTGCCCGTTCCCCATACCTCAACAAAGGAAGCATGACGTGTTTTTGCATCATGAAACTTATGAAGCATACCGGGTATCACATGGGAATGCTGTAAATGATAATTATCGCCCTGGCCATACAAATTGGTGGGCATGGCTGAAATAAAATTGCAGCCATACTGGTCACGATAGGTTTCGCAGAGTTTTATACCGGCTATTTTGGCAACGGCATAAGGTTCATTAGTGGATTCCAGCAGGCCGGTCAGCAGGTATTCTTCTTTCAGGGGTTGAGGTGCCAGTTTGGGATAAATACAGGAACTGCCCAGGAATAGCAGTTTTTGTACTGCATTGATATAAGATGCGTGAATGATATTTGACTCAATAAGAAGATTGTCATACAGGAATTCAGCACGGAAACGATTGTTGGCCAGGATGCCCCCTACTTTCGCGGCAGCCAGGAAAACATATTCCGGTTTTTCCGTGGCAAAAAAATGATTTACGGCCTGTTGGTTCCGCAGGTCCAGCACGGCCGAAGTCCGCTCTATGATTTGAGTAAATCCCTGCTGGCGAAGTTTGCGGCCGATGGCAGCACCTACCATACCCCTGTGTCCTGCAATAAAAATCCTGCTACTCTTCTCCATTCTATTCAAACCTGTTTAATGTGGGGAACCCGGCGTTTTTCAGATGCGCTTCTTTCCGGAAAAAGCTGATATCGGCAGTTACCATTTCCTGTATCATTTCTTTCAACGTGCAGGCAGGAGTCCAGCCTAATTTTTGTTTGGCCTTTGAAGCGTCCCCGAGCAATACATCCACCTCGGTAGGCCTGAAATAGCGCTTATCCACTTCCACTACTGTATCTCCCGGCTTTAAAGGAATGCCCGGATCAGCGACCACAGACACAATCCCCTTTTCCGATTCTCCCTTTCCCTCGAATAATATGGTAACGCCCGCATGTGCAAACGCCATACGAACAAAATCCCTGACAGCCGTAGTAAGACCGGTGGCAATAACAAAATCTTCCGGCTGGTCCTGTTGCAACATCAACCACATGGCTTTCACATAATCCCTGGCATGTCCCCAATCCCGACGGGCATCCAGGTTACCCAGCCATAATTTCTTTTTCAAACCCAGCACTATTTCTGCAACGCCGCGTGTGATCTTGCGGGTAACAAAGGTTTCACCCCGCAACGGACTCTCATGGTTGAATAAAATACCGTTGCAGGCAAACATGCCATAGGCCTCCCGGTAATTCACGATAATCCAATAAGCATATAATTTAGCCACCCCATAAGGGGAGCGCGGGTAAAATGGCGTTTGTTCATTTTGGGGAACGGCTTGTACTTTCCCGTATAATTCAGAAGTGGAGGCCTGGTAAATCCTGGTTTTCTTTTCCAATCCCAAAATACGGAGGGCTTCCAGCAAACGCAAAGTACCCAGGGCATCGGTATTGGCCACATATTCCGGTTCTTCAAAACTTACGTGCACATGGCTCATGGCGCCCAGGTTATAGATCTCATCGGGTTGCACCTGCTGGATGATCCGGATAATATTGGTGGAATCAGTCAAATCCCCATAATGAAGAAACAGATGTACATTTTTTTCGTGGGGATCCTGGTACAAATGATCAATGCGCTGGGTATTGATCAGGGAAGTGCGGCGTTTTATACCATGCACTTCATAGCCCTTCTCTAATAATAGTTCTGCGAGATAAGCACCATCCTGGCCGGTAATGCCTGTAATCAGGGCTTTCTTCATACTGCCGGTAAATTTTAGCAGCAAATGTACTTCTTTAGGATGGATTACCTGATCAGCACAAAACTGCCCTTCCGGAATACTTCGTTATCGCAGTTGGTTTTTGCCCTGATCATATAGACAAAAACGCCGGAATCCTGTTTAATTCCTTTATAGGTACCATCCCAGCATTTACCCCGATCCTTTGAGTAAAAGACCCGCTCACCCCATCGGTTAAAGATGCTGAATTCAATTTCCCCGATCACCCCCCAGTATTTCACTCCATAACAATCATTCAAACCATCATTATTGGGCGTAAACCCGCTGGGCATCAGGTAACCTCCTTTATTAACATTATCTACTTTCACGGTTATAGTATCAAAATTTGTACAGCCATCAGAATCGGTTCCGTTAACAGTGTACTGGGTAGTAGCTGTTGGCATCGCCACGGGATTGGATATATTATTTCTATCCAGTGTCGCCGCGGGCGACCAGGAATATTGCATAGCCCCCGTTGCCAGTAATTGGCTGCGGTCATTACTGCAATCA
>DASUMO010000155.1:0-4941 GCA_036277695.1 Chitinophagaceae bacterium | reverse complement strand
TGAGAAGATCCTGCAGTGAAACTTTCTCCGCCATTCGGTGCTGTAACGACGAATGGACCCGGAGTTGCTACCGCGTTTACAGTAAAAAAGGAAGTAAAACCAACCTGGCATCCGTCACCGCCGGTCACAACGCCCCCACCGCCGGCTCGATTATCCCTGACCGTTAGCCTGAAGTTCATGGTTCTGGCCTGGGTTGGCAAAGTCTCACCCTTCAATCCTCCCATAGTAGCGGGAGGACTGGCCGGATAATTGAAAAGGATCACATTCATATCCGGGAATGTCCGGCTACCGGATGTTTTGGGTACCCTGGATTTAAACAGGGGGCTGGTTGTATTCGCATTCCCACCGTTCCAGCTTGTGGACGGCCCCAGGTCCCATTCTTCCCAGCAATATGTTATGGCATCCCCATTGGCATCAGTCGCAGAACCGGTTAGTGTAAAAGGAGTACTGATCGGTATACTCACACCATTATTTTCCATACTGGTAATAACGGGCAGGGTATTTCCATTGGGTGTGGACACTCCACATAGAGAGCCACCTCCCGTTTCAACAAAATTGCTGATACGGTCAAAACTGATCGTATGGAAAAAAGGATCACTGTTAGGTTGGATATTATCGCTGGAACAAAGTCCCGCATAACCCATGATAGTCGTGCCGCTGCCTACTTCATAGGCATCTGTCGAACTCCGGTTGCCGGAGCATCCCCCGGTCACACTATTAAAACTATGGGGTGCGCCAAATTGGTGACCCATTTCATGCGCTACAAAATCAATATCGAATGCATCTCCTACGGGGTTGGACAGCCCTGTTACTCCCCTGGCTTTTGTGCTGGGGTTGCAGGGACTGTTTAGCGTGGCTACACCCCCGCCACCGGTACTGAACACGTGACCCACATCATAATTCGCGGTACCGATTACATTGTCGAGGTTGGTTTGATTCTGGCTCAGCATAGCAGAACCGCTGCTATTGGTATAAGGATCACCGGCATTGTCCAGGTAGATGATCTCGTTATTATTGGCGATGAGCTCCAGTCTTATTGCGAGTTCGGTTTCATATACACCGGTTACCCGGTTCACGGAAGTAACAATAGCAGCCAGGACCGCAGCTTTTGTTGGGGTAGGTCCTGCAACTGCTTCGGAGTATTCGCCCGTACATGCCAGGGCCAGTCGATACGTTTTTAATGAAGTACCCCGGCAGGGTCCTGCTGCAGGGCGGTTGGCCGTACCAGGGTCCGGCAAGATTTCGACTGGTATTTCACATACCGCCGAAACCTGGCGTGGATTATCTTTTGCAAAATAGCTGATATAATTACTGACATCCCCGCGGGCATAAGGGTCAATAAAAAATCTTCCCTTCACCGGTGATAATACCTGGGCATGAAAACCAAAATAGGGATTATAATCCAGCCTGATCGTTGCATATGGATCATCAATGCCCTGTCCTGCAAATGTTTTGATCCCGGGAAATTTGGCCATCAGGCCGGGTGCCATCACCGGGCTTTCCCATACATGGAATCGAGCGATGCTTCCATCGGGCATGGGTAAACTTAATACCGGGGATTGGGTGCGTTGTGCATTTATCCTGCTTTCAGCAGGCAGTGACCATAGAAAATTTTTCATCCCGTTTACATCGAGTGCAGCAGAACGGAAATGTTGAGGGGTAATAACTCTCTGACCATTTGAAATTATCATCCTGTTGGCACCGGCATCGGTGAAGAAATTATTTTGCGCCCACAGGGAAAATGAAAAAAGCAGAACAGTACATAGAGTAAGACTGGGTTTGAACATTTTCTCTTTGTTAGTTAAGCTATAAATGTATCATTATTTGGTTTTATAACCAAACCATGCAATAGGACAGCCGATAAAAAAAGTCCCGCCGGCCGGCGGGACTTTTCCTCAAAGAATTGCATACGGATGATTAAAAAAATCATCATCAGACCGGTTATCCCGGTTGAATAACTTTACTACTTTTTTTCCCAGTTTATTCAACTGTTTGATTACCCAAATGCTTTTCATAATTAAAGCTTTTATGAGTTAACAAATAGTTTGAATGAAAACCCCCGCCGCGAAAACCGAAGAGGGGGTTTTCCTGCCGGTTCAACGGATATTTTCCATTTTGCCGGCAGGGACTTATATTACTTATCCTTTTAATATCCCATGCCACCCATATCAGGAGCACCACCATGTGTATGGGGTTCTTCTTTCTTGGGTTTATCGGCTACCACGCATTCAGTGGTCAGCAGCATACCAGCGATGGAAGCTGCATTTTCCAATGCGATGCGGGTAACTTTAGTCGGATCGATTACTCCGGCCTTGAGCAGGTTTTCATAATCTTCTGTCCGGGCATTGAAACCAAAATCAGCCTTACCCTCTCTTACCTTTTGTACTACGATAGATCCTTCGATACCGGCATTGGCCACGATCTGGCGAAGCGGTTCTTCCAGTGCCCTTCTTACAATTTGAGCCCCGGTAGTTTCATCTTCGTTAGAACCTTTGAATTTATCCAGTGAGGCAATCGCGCGGATAAAGGCCACGCCTCCACCCGGAACAATACCTTCCTCCACTGCTGCCCTGGTGGCATGTAATGCATCGTCCACGCGATCCTTCTTTTCTTTCATTTCCATTTCTGTTGCAGCACCGATATACAATACAGCCACGCCACCGCTCAGTTTGGCCAGGCGTTCCTGTAATTTTTCTTTATCGTAATCGGAAGTGGTGGTCTCGATCTGCGCTTTGATCTGGTTTACACGGGCTGTGATATCTTCTTTTTTGCCCTTACCACCTACGATGGTGCTGTTGTCTTTATCGATCGTTACAGAAGATGCTGTTCCCAGGTAGCTGAGGTCAGCATTTTCCAGTTTATAACCCTGCTCTTCGCTGATCACGATACCTTTGGTCAGCACGGCAATATCCTGCAGCATTTCTTTGCGGCGGTCTCCAAAGCCCGGAGCTTTCACTGCAGCTACTTTCAACGTACCGCGAAGTTTGTTTACAACCAGGGTGGCCAGTGCTTCGCCTTCCAGGTCTTCAGCGATGATCAGCAGCGGGCGGCCGCTTTGCGCTACTTTTTCCAGGATATGCAGGATGTCCTTCATGTTGCTGATCTTTTTATCATAGATCAGGATATAAGGATTATCCAGCTCGGCTTCCATTTTTTCGCTGTTGGTAACGAAATAAGGAGAAATATAACCGCGGTCGAACTGCATACCTTCTACCACATCTACGGTTGTATCCGTTCCTTTGGCTTCTTCTACTGTAATTACACCTTCTTTTCCTACTTTTTTCATTGCCTCGGCAATGAGCTTACCGATCTCTGTATCATTATTGGCAGAAATCGCAGCCACTTGCTGGATCTTGCTGTTATCATTGCCTACGGCCTGGGATTGCGTTGCCAGGTGTTCGACCACTTTTTCAACTGCTTTATCAATTCCTCTTTTCAGGTCCATGGGATTGGAACCTGCGGCTACCATTTTCAGTCCTTCACTGATAATGGACTGAGCTAATACCGTCGCGGTAGTGGTTCCGTCACCGGCAATATCCGCGGTTTTGGAAGCTACTTCTTTCACCATCTGGGCACCCATGTTTTCAATGGGGTCTTCCAGTTCAATTTCTTTGGCTACGGTTACTCCATCCTTTGTAATTGAAGGAGCACCAAATTTTTTCTCGAGGACAACATTACGACCTTTGGGGCCCAGTGTAACTTTGACGGCGTTGGCTAGAATATCCACGCCTTTTTTCATCCTATTTCTTGCTTCAATGTCGAAGAAGAGTTGTTTTGCCATATACTTAATTTTTGAGTGTTATTAGAAAGGACTACATCGTTCTTGTGAACTGCTTGGATCGTTTGCTGATTAAACGATAGCCAGGATATCCGACTCGCGCATGATCAGGAAATCTTCACCATCGATCTGGATTTCGGTGCCGGCATATTTGCCATATAAAACCGTGTCACCGGTTTTTACCGTTACCGGTTCATCTTTTTTACCAGGACCAGCAGCGATTACAGTTCCGCGCTGTGGTTTTTCCTTGGCTGTATCGGGGATAATGATCCCGCCGGCAGTTTTTTCTTCGGCGGCTGCTGCTTTCACAATTACCCGGTCGTGCAGTGGGGTAACATTGACTTTCTTAGCCATAATTGTATTGATTTTTAGTTTTTTGAGCTTGAGTTTCGCCCTTTTATTGGGTTTTGGACGAAGGACGGCGAAGGTACAGGAAATACTATGCCATCAGGCGGGCTTCGGAAAAAATTTCAGGTTTAGGCCTTGATTCCGGGATTTTACCGGGGGAAACCGAAAAAATTACGCAAAGCCGTGACAAAATTTCCATTCCGGCCACACCAAAGCCCCGACTCCTGCGTTTTAAGGCCATGTAAAGCAAAACCTTAGCAGTTCCTTCCCGGGATACTTTTATTGCCGAACTCAAAATATTATTTTTAATCCCGGTAAAAGAACGCCACCAAATCCAATACTATGAAAACAAAATCTACCCTCCTGCTGGGAATGATTATTGGCCTGTCCCTAAACCTTTCAGCACAACAAAGATTTTCTGCCACAGCGGTTGGGAAACGCCAGTCTTCTTCCCTCAATTCCCATTTTTCAAATTATTCACTGTTCAGCATCCCTACGCAGGAGCTAGCTTCATATGCCCGGGGAAAACAAAGCCAGGCGCTGGATTTTGAGCTGGAATTGCCTGGTCTCGACAGCTGGAAATTCGCATTAACTAAACACGACATACTTGCCGGGGATTATAAATTAACAATGAATACCACCGCGGGTCCTGTTCAATTACGCCGGCCAGCCTGTTTAACTTATGCCGGGCGTTTGACTGATGGAACGAATAGCCTGGTCTCCCTTACGATCGACAATCATATGATTTATGGAATGATCCGTTCGGGTGAAAGGGAATATTATATTGAGCCCCTTAGCTATATTGACAATACCGA
>DASUMO010000154.1:0-11021 GCA_036277695.1 Chitinophagaceae bacterium | reverse complement strand
CATGACATAGGACAGGTTTTGAATTGAGTGAGATTTTTACCACATAGTGAACATAGAATCATAGTTGCACACAGATTAAATTTCTAAAAATTCGAATTGTATGATTCATATTGTATTTAATGAAAGTGAAGTGGAGTTGATGCGGCAGGTAATAGAGTTGGATGAAACACTGGCCGGTGAAGTCATCCAGATAAAGGATGATTTCGGGGTGGGACCACTAAAAGGCCTGGATACGGAGGAAGGATGGAATGCCAGGCTGGACTGGTGGAGGGAAAAATTGCAGGGTTCACCCTATAAAGAAGACCTGGCTGGCAGTTTTGATGATCGTCAAACCGTATCGAAGATCAGGTCGAGGCTGGATGAAAATCCTGATGAGCAGGTTTGGGTCTGGATGGGACAAAACCAGCATGATGTTACTGGTTATTACTGGCTGATACCCCAGTTCAAGACTTACCAGGGAAGGGTGATGATCATTTACCTGAACAATCTTCCCTTTATCAACGAAAAAGGCCAATTGTTTTATCCTTCCTGGCTCAGTGAAATACAACCCAGGGAATTTACCAAGGCCAAAAAACTGGCCCGCCCTGTTACCCTTAGCGAATTTGAAGTGGATCCTGATGAGTGGAATAAACTGGCCGAGGAAA
Organism: Chitinophagaceae bacterium; assembly: GCA_036277695.1. Classification (GTDB taxonomy): domain Bacteria; phylum Bacteroidota; class Bacteroidia; order Chitinophagales; family Chitinophagaceae; genus CADEDV01. The sequence continues at coordinate 10,377 of DASUMO010000154.1, read as the reverse complement.
ATGCCCTGGTCAGGATCCTGGAAGGTGGTAAAAAAATCGTGGTGAAAGATGAAAATTATTACGACAATGAATTACTCAAAAACCTGAGCGGCGAATGGCAGAAAGCAACCCGGGTGCTGACCAATACCCTGCACCGGATGAAAATAAAGACAGGTGATGTATTTATCATGAGCCGCATGAAAAAACTGATCGCGGATGGTAAAATAGCCGTGATGGGTGATTACAGCAGGGGATGGAAAGAGTTTGATGTAAAATTGCCGGGTGCCAGGACTGAGGAAACCATGAGCGAAGAAAGTAAGGTTGTAAATTAATAAAGGGAAAGGACACTATAACAAAAGCTTGAGAAGGTTATCATGAGCGCAGCCAAAAATAAAATAACGGAGATCACCAGTAATGATTCGGGATTGCATGGCCAGTATAAAACCTGGTTTCTTGATTATGCCTCTTATGTAATCCTGGAAAGAGCCGTACCGGCTGTAGAAGATGGGTTAAAACCTGTTCAGCGAAGGATACTCCACGCGATGAAAGAAATGGATGATGGCCGCTACAATAAAGTTGCGAATATCATTGGACAGGCCATGCAGTACCATCCCCATGGCGATGCTTCGATCGGGGACGCATTGGTGAATATGGGACAAAAAGATCTGCTCATTGATACGCAGGGTAATTGGGGTGATGTGCGGACCGGCGATGATGCTGCAGCGGCCCGTTATATCGAAGCAAGGCTCAGCAAATTTGCCCTCGAAGTAGCCTTTAATAATAAGACAACCGAATGGCAACTCAGCTATGATGGCAGGAAGAATGAACCCGTGACCCTGCCCATGAAATTTCCGCTTTTGCTGGCACAGGGAGCCGATGGAATTGCGGTTGGCCTTTCAACAAAAATATTACCCCATAATTTTTGCGAACTGATTGAAGCAGCTGTTAAATACCTGCGGGGTAAACGATTTGAATTATATCCCGATTTCCTGACCGGGGGTATGATTGATGTGAACGATTATAACCAGGGTAAAAGAGGAGGAAAGGTAAAAGTAAGAGCACATATTGAAGAACTGGACAAAAAAACCCTTTCCATTAAGAGTGTGCCTTATGGTGTAACGACGACCCAATTGATGGAATCAATTGTAAAGGCCAATGACCAGGGGAAGATCAAGATCAGGAAAGTTACCGATAATACCGCAGCAGAGGTAGAGATCCACGTAGATCTTGCACCGGGAATATCTGCGGATATTACCATTGATGCCCTTTACAAATTTACCGATTGCGAAGTTTCCATATCACCCAATGCCTGCGTTATCACGGCCATGAAACCGCAGTTCCTGGGTGTACATGAACTGCTGAAGCTTTCGGTGGATAAGACCAAGGAACTGCTCGAACAGGAACTCAGGATCAGGCTGGGTGAATTGCAGGAAAAATGGCATTATACCTCGCTGGAAAAAATATTCTTCGAGGAAAAGATCTATAAGGAACTGGAAAAAAAGCACGAGACCTGGGAAAAGGTTCTTGAAGCAATTGATAAAGCCTTTATTCCGTTTAAAAAACAACTGAAACGGGCCATTACCCGGGAAGATATCATCAAGCTGACGGAAAAACCCGTTCGCCGGATCTATAAACTGGATATTGACGAATTAAATGACCAAATTAAAGGCCTCGAAGCCGAGATTAAACAGGTCAAACATGACCTGAATAACCTGGTTGACTTTGCCGTAAATTATTATGAAAACCTCTTAAAAAAATACGGTAAGGGCCGGGAGCGTAAAACAGAGATCAGGCAATTTGAGATCATTGAGGCTAAACAGGTGGCGATCGCCAACACGAAACTCTACATGAACAGGGAGGAAGGGTTTATCGGTACCGGTTTAAAAAAGGATGAATTTTTATTTGAATGCTCTGATCTCGACGATATCATTGTTTTCACAAAGCGCGGGATCATGAAAGTGGTAAAGGTTTCTGAAAAAACATTTATTGGCAAAGACATATTGCATGCTGCTGTTTTCCAGAAAAATGACGAGCGAACCACGTATAACATGATCTATTCTGATGGAAAAGGCGGAATGAGTTATGCCAAACGCTTCAATGTAACCGGTGTAACCCGGGATAAAGAATACGATTTAACCAAAGGAGATGAAAAAAGCAAGGTTCATTATTTAACCGTTAACCCTAACGGGGAAGCCGAGGTCGTTAAGATCGTTCTTACCCCGGGTTCATCTGCGCGGATCAAGGAATTCGATTTTTACTTTGAAGAACTGGCCATCAAGGGCCGGAGCAGTATGGGGAACCAGGTGACCAAATACCCTATTAAATCAGTGAAATTCAAAGAAGCCGGCAAAGCTACCCTGAGTGGGCGCAAGCTTTGGTTTGATGAAAAATTCGGAAGGTTGAGTGCAGAAGAAAAAGGAATCTACCTGGGTTCCTTTGAACCCGAAGATAAGATACTGGTGATATACTCAGATGGGAATTATGAAGTAACAGACCAGGAGATGACCCAGAAATTTGATCCGGAAAAAGTGCTGCAAATCGGGAAATTCGATCCTGAAAAAATAATTACAGCAGTATATGTTGACAATGAAAAGAAACAATATATCGTCAAGCGGTTTAAAATTGAAACCACGACCCTGAAGACGAAATTTCTTTTTATTAAGGAGGGCGATGGGAATTACCTGGAAGCTGTTTCCACTGACGATGAACCGATACTGGCCGTGCAGCAGGGCAGGGGAGAACAGATCCGGAAAGCCAAATTCAAGATCGCGAAAATGGTTGAGGTCATGGGCTGGAAGGCCGTTGGCGCGAAACTGGTAGATTATTCCAAAAGCGTACAAATGGAATGGGTGAGGTCAAAGGATAGTGGTAAGCAACCTGAACTCTTTGAATAAATACCAACGGGTGCCGGCTCAACAAATCTGCGGAATCTGCAAAAACCAATAGCTCGGATGTCATACTTCCCCGCGAAATTTAAGAATGCGCCGGTTTAAAGAACCATTTTCGAAAAACTAATTCTTATTATTGTTTTTTTCGCCTGACCCGGATGGTTGCATTTTTATCCAGGCTGCTGGAGAGCCTCACCTCGTGGCGTTTCTTCCCGTCATCTATGATCATCAGTGCTGTGTTGGGAGGTATAGCGCCCAGGTTATCTGCAAACATGGTGATTTCGTTTACGCTTTTACTGCTGTCCAGTCCCAGCGAAAAGTGAACAGCGCGGGTACTGAGAATACGGTTAAAAGCCAGCAATTGATTATTATAAAAAACGGAAATCGAATCGCCGTCAACTTCCCCGTTATCATAAAAATCAACCTGCAGGGAATCGGTATCCACTTCTATTTCCTGCACCACCACATTTTCCCTCTCCTTGAACTGGTTTTCGATCACATAGTTCACCACTTTCCGTTGCACCACGTTCACGGGTTCCAGCGTATCAAAGGCAGATGGTTTCCAGACCTGGTAGTTCTCCTTGTATTCGCGGAGTGCTTTTAATACCGAGTCTTTTTTGCTGATATCCGCATTCATGGTCAGGTTGAAACTGACTTCCGCACAGATATATTTATATTCCGGGAGGCTGACAAAGGAACCGGCCAGCGTAGAGCCGGCCTTGGCTACCCGTAGCGTGGATTGCATGTTCATAATACAATCCACTTCCATATTGGCGACGGAGCCATAATAAGTAAGCGGGATATTGTATAAACGAAGCTGCCGCTCTTTCGTATAATAATTGCCCTTTACCTGCAGGCTGCGGTAAGTGTTCTTGAAATAATAATTCAAGATTCCCTTCACATAGTCCTTTTCTGGCTGGAGGATCAGTTCCACCAGGTAATTATTGGCCGAGCTGCTGGTTTTTACATTGGCATAGCCATACCAGTATCCAAAAACGCTTTGGGAATAAGTGCCCAGGGATATTGCCAGCAAAGAGAGGAGGAGTAGTTTTTTCATTGCCGCTAAGGTCGGCAAAAATCATTCCCCGATTCAATGAAAAAGGTTAAGCTTATTTCAAAAGACGTTTCATTTCCCTTTCCGCATCTTTTTGCCTTATGGTCTCCCTTTTATCATATAGTTTCTTGCCGCGGGCCAGCCCGATCTCAACCTTCACCAAATTTTTATCATTGATAAACAGTCGTAGAGGAACCAGGGTATAGCCTTTTTCTTTAAGCTTGCTCTCGATTTTCCGGATCTCTCTTTTTTGGAGCAGCAATTTCCGGTCACGCAAGGGATCATGGTTATAGGCCGTACCATGCGAATATTCGGCAATATGCAGACTTTTGATCCAGATTTCACCCTTGTGTACCAGGCAATAGCTATCATTGAAACTAACCCTGCCGGCTCTTATTGATTTTACTTCGGTACCCAGCAATACAATACCCGCTTCATATTTGTCATCAATGAAGTACTCAAAATAGGCCGAACGGTTTTTGATCTCTGCCATGAATGTGGAAAAGCCTTTGTTTTAATTCAAAATAGGGCACCCCAACAGCTCAGCGTTTAATAATGCCGGTAGTGACAATCATTATTAATTAACCGCAAAGACGGGAAATGCAGCGCCTGCAAATATAGCATGATGTAACAGCTTCTGTCCTCCTTAGAATAGGCGTGGTCTTAACCGCTAATTTTTAAATAGCAGGAGGACTTTGGTAAGTTTTTCCTTTAATTCTTTACGGTCCACAATAAAATCCAGGAAGCCATGATCCAGTATAAATTCGCTGCGCTGGAATCCTTCGGGGAGGTCTTTTTTAATGGTTTCTTTTATCACCCGGGGGCCTGCAAAACCAATCAGGGCACCTGGCTCGGCGATATTCAAATCTCCAAGCATCCCAAAAGAAGCGGAAATACCACCAAAAGTGGGATCAGTAAGCAGGGAGAGATAAGGAAGTTTGGCATCGCTTAGTTGAGAGAGTTTGCCGCTGGTTTTAGCCAGCTGCATCAACGAAAAGGCGCTTTCCATCATTCGGGCTCCTCCGCTCTTGCTGATCACCATAAAAGGAAGCCTGTGTTGCAGGCAATAATCTACCGCCCTGGAAAATTTTTCTCCCATCACACTGCCCAATGATCCACCGATAAATTCAAAATCCATACAGGCGATTACGATTTCGTTACCGTTTACCTTACCTACGGCAACACGCATCGAATCTTTCAGGTCGGTCTTGCTCCAAATCTCTTCCAGCCGCTTTTTATAGGGCTTGAGATCGGTGAATTCCAAAAAATCCTTACTGCGGATATTGTCAAATAATTCGGTGAACTCGTTTTCGTCAAAAAGAATTTCGTAATACTCGCTGCTGTTGACGCGATGATGATATTTACATTTGGGACAAACAAACAGGTGTTCACGCAATTCGGAAACGGTACAGATATAATTACAATCAGGGCATTTGGTCCATAACCCTTCCGGGGTTTCTTTTTTCTCAGAGGTTTTGGTATTAATGCCTTTTTTGATCCGTTTAAACCAACTGGCTTTGGTCTCCTCCGTTTTTCCTTCCTCACCCGCCAGGTTGGCATCAAAGTCTTCAAATTGTTTACTCATTACCAATGGTTGAGGCACAAATATAGGGAAGTTTTAAAGGTTCCGTTCTAAGCCAAGCTTCCCTATATCCTGGTTAAAATGAATGAGGTCGGAAAAAAAATCTTTAAACTGAAAAGCTGGTTTTATTTTTTTAAAACCGTTTCAAAAAGTTTCAAGATCCGTTTATATTCATCCGTCCAGCTGCTGGGTTCAACAAAACCGTGATCTTCCATTGGATAAACGGCCAACTCCCAATTGTCCTTACCCAATTCAATCAGCCGTTGCGAAAGCTTCACCGCATCCTGGAAATGAACATTCACATCCACCATTCCATGGCACATGAGCAAATGTCCCTTCAAGCCTTCTGCAAAATAAAAGGGAGAACTTCTGCGGTATGCAAGACTATCATTATAAGGTTCATTTAAAATATTGGAAGTATAACCATGATTATACTGGGCCCAGTCGGTCACTGGCCGCAGGGCTGCGCCGGCCGCAAATACCGAAGGCTCCGTAAACATGCCCATCAGGGCAATAAAACCACCGTAGGAACCTCCGTATAAGCCCACATTCTTCGGGTTAATACCATATTGCTGAACCATCCATTTTACCCCGTCCACATGATCGGAGAGATCCTTGCCTCCCATATGGCGATAAATTCCTGTCCGCCAATCGCGGCCATATCCCGCGCTTCCACGGTAATCAATATCCATCACATAATAACCCTGGTCGGCCAGTAAATTATTGAACATGAATTCCCGGAAATAGCTGCTCCACCACTTATGGGCATTTTGCAGGTAGCCGGCACCGTGAACAAATAGCACCGCTGGTTTATTTGGATGCGGGCTTGCCGGTTTATACAGCCTTGCATAAACCAGGGCTCCGTCGGCAGCCCGGAAACTTACCAGTTCGGGATCCCGCCAGGCATAAGCTCTGAATTCATCAGTTTGGGCCTTGTTTGTAATTTGTTCCAGCTTACCACCGGGTTTGTTCTCCATCCAATATAATTCCCAGGGTTTATTGGTATAGGAATAAAGGATGGCCAGCCATTTTTCATCCCTTGACAGGACCACCTGGTTTGCACCCTTCATGGTGGTTAACTTTTCTTTTTTGCCATCGTTTAATGATAAGCGGTAAAAATGCTGCTCCCCGGGATGGACTTCATTCGTACTGATATAAAAATATTTTTTATCCCTTGATAACTGGGCTTGTTGCACTTCAAAATTTCCGCTGGTAAGGGCTCTCTTTTCTCCGGTGGGGAGGTTTACCGTATAAAGATGTGAATAACCGCTTGCTTCCGATTGAAACCAAAACAGGTTCTCGTTCAGCCAGCCTGTTCGTCCAAAAAAGCCGATGCCCGGACCTGCAATCCAGGCCTCATCCCGCTGGCGATCGATCAGTTTTAGTATCCTGGCAGCAGTGTCCCAATGCATCAGCCAGCGGTCCTTATTATCCAGCGAGCGGATATCCATCACCATGAATTTGCCGCCGGGTGACCAGCTGACACCGCTAATACTCACCGCCCGGTTCGATGGTTTTTTATTTTTTTCCTCCCATTGCTTCGGGTAGTCTTTCCAGTAAGCCGGTAATTCTTTGATACCGGGGATAGAATCTGTCTTTAACACATAAATGGTATCACGATCCCGGTCATATATAAAATACTCGGCAACTCCCTGGGGTGCCCCGACCTTAGTCCGGGAATTTATATCAGTAGTAAAACCGGATTCCGTTACAAAACTGGGTACGATGGTGGTTTTTGCATTGCTGGCTGGCCTGGTGAGACTATAATTGATAAACCTCCCATCCGGGCTAATTCCTAATCCACCCAGGGTTTTGTCATCCAGGTTAATGCTGCGCAATACATTTGTTTTAGGAATCGTTTTATTATAAGCTTCTGTCTTTTCTCTTTTTTCTTTCCTGGTCCTCAATACGTCGAAATAACGGAGCTGGTCGTTTTTCAGCCACTCCTCCTGTTGATTGGCGGTGCTGGTGCGGGAAGCTATGGCAGTCCCCGAACGCGTTCCTGCTGCCGGGGTCTCTGCTGTGCGAATATTGGTAAGTTGAACCGTTTCGCCACTAATGATATCCCAGGCAAATAAATTCTGGTTACGCGTGTACACGACTCTTGTATCCTGGAAAGAAAACCGGGGATTGGATTCATTATCCATGGTCTGGGTAATCCTCCGGGTCTTACCTGATTTAAGATCCCGGTAAAAAATATCATTCTCCCTTGTAAAAACATAGGCTGAATATGCCTGGTTGTATACTATTGAACCCATGCCTGTCAATTGTTGTGTCATAACAGGATCTGCTTTTACCGGGGTTTTGTTGGTAGCCGTGATATAATATACAGAATCAGCAATATTTTTATCCGGGTTCCAGCTAAAATACAAATACTGACCATCGGCACTCCACTGAACGTTGGAAGGTGAACTGCCAATCCATTTGGGATCCCGCATGATTTTTTCAACTGTTAAACTATTGGCTGGAGGCTGGGCTGTGATTTGTACAGCAATCATCAGCAGCCCTGCACAATACAGGGGTCTTTGCATAGTGTATGTTTAGACCCTAAATATATTGAGAAAAGAAGAATGGAAATTCAGGAAAGGTTGAATGGCCTGTGGGCTTCTTAATTCTGATCAATGTATTCAGCAGCAATTTATATTCAGTAATAAACGCGGAATTAATTATTAGGCGCCCCGCTATCGATCCAGCAAATAATTGTATTTTTTTGCGCAGTCGACAGTGTGGTATTCTGTGGCATACGACCTTCTTTTACCGCGTCTTTAATGGCGAACCGGTTAGCATATACCTCGGAATAATTAGTGAGGGGGCCCACACCTTGTCCGCTTCCCGCATTATGGCAGCCCGCCTGGTTACAAAAACTCTGGATAATAGGACTTACATCTGCCGACCAGGTTTTCGGAACACCGGAACAATTATCAGAACCACCATCATCATCGCTTTTACTACAGGCAACCAGGAGAATTATGGTTACGGATAACAGGGTTATTATCAGGGAAGATTTTTGCATACGGTGATTTTAAATTATCTATTCTGATAGAAAAAAACGGCAAAAGTTTAAGCGACGTTGCCTGCCGGTGAAATTTAAAGCAGTTCCGCCACATGGCGTTGGATATTTTCCGATAACTTCCCCGTTGGCACATCATTTTCATCCCCGCCAAACGGATCTTCAATTTCCTCGGCAATGATCTCAAGACTGGCGAGGACATAGAGTATAAACGCCACCACCGGTACAACATAAAAGCCCAACTGGAAGACATAGCCGAAGGGCAGGGTCATGATGTAAAAGAAAATAAACTTCTTGATAAATACGCTATAAGAAAATGGGATGGGTGTATTCTTGATCCTTTCGCAAGCCCCGCAGATATCAGTAAAGGACTGCAATTCGGAATTGAGATAAAGCAGGTGTTCACCACTGATCTTATTCTCCTGGTATAATTGCTGAATATGCTGGTGCATCAACAGGGCTATTTGGTTGGGAATATGTTTTTCCCTGTCTATTCTGTCAAATACATGTTTATGTTCCTGGTCGTCGAAGAGTTCAATCCTGGTTTCTTCCCGTCGAAGATGATTATGCAGTGCATATGCATAGGCGGGAATAATTTTCCTGAAAAAGGATCGCTGCGAGGTTTCCCCGGCCGGTAACAGGGTAGCCAGTTTAAGGGCCAGGTTCCGGCTATTATTGACCAGGCTGCCCCAGAGTTTGCGTCCTTCCCACCAGCGGTCATAAGCGGTATTGGTCCGGAAGACCAGCAACATGGAAATGGCAAAACCCAACAGGCTATGCATGACGGGGATATTCCTCACATAACTTTTATCTGATAGTTTCCAGTATTCCAGTTCCAGGTAAGCTATGATGGCAGAATAAACACATATGCCAATGAGGAGTTTGCCCAATTTGCGAACCGTATCTGCCTTGTGAAACCGAAAGATAAAGGTGAACCATTCTTTTGGATTATAAGAGATCATGCATAAACTTTGATCAAAAATAGTTATCCGCAATCTTTTATGACGGGCGATTTATTCCGATATTCAGGTATGATCCGATTTATTTTAGCTGCAGTCATATTCGGTCTGCTTTCCTGCCGCGAGTCTAAAAAACCCGGACCAGGATGGAAAATGGTTTGGTCGGACGAATTCAATTATTCCGGTTTGCCGGATTCCACCAAATGGAATTATGATACCGGAGGCCATGGATGGGGCAACCAGGAATTGCAGGTTTATACCGCCAGGCGACCAGAGAATGCAAGGGTGGAAGAGGGCCATTTGATCATCGAAGCCCATAAAGAAAATTGGGAGGGGATGAACTATACATCGGCCAGGCTGGTAACAAAAGGCAAAGCCGAGTGGCAATACGGCCGTATTGAAGTGAAGGCGCGAATTCCTTCGGGTTTGGGAACCTGGCCGGCCATCTGGATGCTGGCAGCAAAGGACCCCCTCCAATGGCCCGATGATGGAGAAATCGATATAATGGAACATGTGGGGCATAACCAGGGATTCATTCATGGTTCCATTCATTGCAAGAAATATTACCATGTCATCGGTACCCAGAAAACGGATACGATTTTTTCACCAGATTGTTCTGCTGCCTTTCACTATTATTCGATGGAATGGAATAAAGACAGTGTGCAGGTAGCCATGGATGATAGTGTGTATTTCCGGTTTGCCAATGAACATAGCGGATATGAAGCCTGGCCATTTGATAATAAAATGTACCTGTTATTGAATATTGCAGTGGGGGGAACCTGGGGTGGGCAAAAAGGGGTCGACTCCACTATTTTCCCCCGGCGAATGGAAATCGATTATGTGAGGGTTTACCGGCAGGAATAGATTATTATACTGCCGGTCTGATCCTGGCAATTTTCTGATCA
>DASUMO010000153.1:0-2138 GCA_036277695.1 Chitinophagaceae bacterium | reverse complement strand
CTGTATGGTTTTTTGCGTGTTGGCATAAATTTTCATCAGGGAATCACGGTTGCTTCCAGCGGACATACTATTAATAGTGGCTGCTGTAGAATTCAATTGCATGGCGAGAGGAGTAAATACAGCTTCGAAGTGCTGGAAATCTCTATGGGAAGCAGACCCTTTTACCACCCATTTGTTGGCAGCTGCTGCCGCACCGGTTATTGAAATCTTTGCATTCTCCACATATATATTATAGGGGCTTAATTCTCCAATCGCTAACTGGCAAAGGTCTGGCTCGGGCATTTTTCCTTTCAAAACAAAAAAAGGCCGGGCTGTACTGGTTGTCTTTCCGTTCTTTTTAGTGGAAATCAATTTTTCCTGCACAATGCCGCTGGCCAGTTCCATCCCGGTATTCGCATTGATCAGCCTGACGGTGGCACCTTTTTGCAAACCACTGATCTCTCCCATAATGCGGAAACCCTCTTCAGACCTGGAAACTGCTGCGTCGGGAGCTATCGAATTAATTTGCGTGTTACCAAGCAAGGGTAAGAGGGCAAGGATGAAAATGAAAAATCTAGGCATATTAAATAATTACAATCGGAACGACCCGGAGCACAAATTTATAGAATCAGGCAGGAAGTGCAAATCTCCCGCCTACCGTTTAACATTTTTATACGCTATTAACTTGGTAAAAACCCGATCAGGGTCGCTCACCCGACATTTTCAGGCCGGATAGCCGACAAAAAACGATGGGTTTGCCTCTCTAAATCAGCCGAACCGGAAATCGCCTTTATAAAAGCGCTGCCAATAATAGCCCCATTGGCAAACTGGCAGGCCTGTTCAAAACTTTGCCTGTCCCGGATACCAAATCCCACCAGTACCGGATTTTTCAGGTTCATGGCCTTGAGTTTTTCAAGATAGTTTTCCAGGCTGGCAGGAAGCTGGTTGCTTCCCGTGGTTGACGAAGACGACACGGCATATAAAAATCCGCTGCTTAGGCTGTCCAGTTTCTTCACTCTTTCGGCGGACGTTTCAGGTGTGACAAGAAAAATAAAATCCAACCCTTGCTTTTTTACAATATCGCCATACATATTTTCAAATTCATATTCCGGAAGATCGGGGAGGATCAAACCGTCAATACCTGCAGCAGCGGCATCCCTGCAAAATTTTTCAAACCCGTATTGTAAAACAGGATTCATATAACCCATCAGGATCACCGGCACACTGATCACCTTCCTGAAATCTTTCAATTGCTGAAAAAGTGTTCGGATCGTCATGCCATTTTGAAGTGCCTGCTGGCTGCTCTGCTGAATAACAGGCCCGTCTGCCAGCGGGTCACTATAAGGCATACCGAGTTCGATCAGGTCAACGCCGTTCTCCTGCAGCGCTTTCATAACGGGTATCGTGTCGCTCAATGCCGGGTAACCTGCGGTGCAATACACGTTTAAAATATGCTGTTGCTTTTTCTCAAATAATTCAGCGATCCTGCTCATAATGATTAATTATCCGGGAATATAATGGTATAAGTCTCTCCATCTACACTGAGATATTGATAGCGAGGGTGACTTTCTATATCGAGTTTTATATCAAACAGAGCCCTGTTATCCACTGGCGGAGGAAATAAAACCAAAATCGTATCCCCCTTTCTTTCCACCTGGAGTTGCTTTTTTGAAAAATCGGCCGGCAGGCATTTCGCGAATTCAAAACGCTGGCGGCCAAAATTCGCGCTCACTTTAAAAGTGGCTGGTATTTGATCGCAACGATCCGAAACCCTGGAATAATCAATGGAATGTTTTAAGTACGATTCGGGCTCACAGGCTACCAGTACCCGGGTACAAAAAAACATTAGCATCACAAACTTTATATGTTTCATTTAATATATTTCATATAAGTGGCCAGGTCCTTATCCCCTCTCCCGCTCAGGCAAATCACGATGGTTTCATCACCCTTTAGTGTTAGTTGATTCAATGCGGCTAATGCATGCGCGGTTTCAAGGGCCGGTATAATTCCCTCCAGTTTGGCTAATTGAAATGCTGCTTCAACAGCTTCCTCATCCGTTGCACTTAAAAAAACAGCCCTGCCACTTTCAAATAAATGCGCATGCAAAGGGCCTATGCCCGGGTAATCCAGGCCAGCCGAAATACTATGGGGTTCTATCA
>DASUMO010000152.1:0-3954 GCA_036277695.1 Chitinophagaceae bacterium | reverse complement strand
CTATTGCCATTCCGCCTAATAATGATGTGGATGTTTTTGCAAACGATATTGGACTCATCGCAATTACCGAGAATAACCAGCTAAAAGGTTTTAATATCGCTGCAGGAGGGGGCTTAAGCACTACACATGGTAACCCGCATACCTATGCCCGGTTGGCTACTGTCCTTGGTTTTGTAAATACGGAAGAAAAACTGCTGAAAGCGGTTTACGAGATCATGACCATTCAGCGGGATCATGGGAACCGCAGCGACAGGAAACTGGCCCGCTTAAAATATACCATTGACAAAATAGGAGAAAGGGAGTTTAAAGAGGAATTGGAAAAGAGATGTGGTTTTAACCTGGAGCCCGCTCATCCTTACCAATTCACCGAGAGAAAGGATTATTACGGCTGGCAATCCAACCATGAAGGGAAATGGTATTATACCCTGTTTGTCGAGAATGGCCGGGTACTGGACGACAATAAGCTGGCTATGAAAACAGCTTTGCTGGAGGTAGCTAAAACAGGGAAAGCCAACTTCCGGTTTACTGCCAACCAGAATGTGATCATCAGTGATGTCGCCCCCGGTGATAAAGAATTAATTAATGAGATATTGGACCGGTTTGGCCTTATAAAACATACAAACAATTCAGGTGCTTTACGTAAAAACGCAATCGCCTGTGTAGCGTTCAATACCTGTCCATTAGCCCTGGCAGAAGCCCAGCGTTACCTGCCTTCCTTAATCGATAAGATTGAACCCTTGCTGGAAAAATATGGTTTAATTGACGAGGAAATAAGCCTTAGGATGACCGGTTGCCCCAATGGTTGTGGCCGTTCCACGCTGGCAGAGATCGGTTTTATCGGCACAGCCTATGGAGAATACAACCTGCACCTGGGCGGTGACCGCCTGGGACAGCGTTTAAATACAAAGTACAGGGACAACCTGGATGAACCGGCTATACTTACCGAACTCGATCATTTATTTGCTTCCTACACTCAATCCCGTTCACAGGGAGAAAGTTTTGGAGATTTTATCACACGTACAGAGCTGGTTACTGGTCAGACCAGTTTAACTGGTCTGACCAGTAAAATACCGTAATATGGATAGTCAAATCGTAAATAAGAAATTAGCGGGTGGCCCGGTGCAGCATCAAAAGAACCAGCTTTATCCTGTTTTCCTGAAACTGGAACAGCTGAATATCCTGCTGGTCGGGGCTGGCAATGTTGGTTTGGAAAAATTGCATTCCCTTTTATCGAATTCCCCGGAAGCCCGCATAACGATAGTGGCGCCGTATGTAAAAGAAGAAGTGCGTAAGCTGGTATATAAGCATCCTTCCTGTTCGATCCTGCAAAAAGAATTTGATTCAACTGATCTTGACAACAAGGAACTCGTTATCCTGGCCACTGACAATCACTCCCTGCATGAAGCGATCACCACCCTTGCGCATGATAGAAAGATCCTGATCAATGTAGCGGACACGCCGGAGCTCTGTGATTTTTACCTGGGCAGTATCGTACAGAAGGGAAACCTTAAAATCGCTATTTCCACCAATGGTAAATCACCTACAGCAGCCAAACGGATCCGGGAAGTGTTGCATGAAGCTTTGCCGGGGGAACTGGATGATGTAATAGAAAATCTGCACAAAGTAAGAAACAAGCTGAATGGCAATTTTGAACACAAGGTCAAAAAGCTGAATTCCATCACGAGAATATTGGTGGAAAAAGATAGTGTGAACAATGAAAGACGTTGGAGAAAGATCGCCACCTGGTCACTGATCATTTTCGCCTCCATGCTGATCGGGCATTTTATTTTTTCCTATTTGCCTTTCCGGCAAATTGCAATGGATACCGCTGACTGGTATAATACCCTGGATAAAAATTTTCACTGGATGGTACTGGCCGGTTTCCTGGCACAAATGGTTGATGGAGCTACAAGCATGGGATATGGTGTTACCAGTGCTATTGTTTTAATGTCCGCGAATGTTAGCCCTGCGGCTATCAGCGGCAGTATTCATACGGCCGAAATGTTTGCCAGTGGTGCTTCTGGATACAGTCACTATAAATTCGGCAACGTCAATAAAAAACTATTCCGCGCTTTATTGATACCCGGTGTTATTGGTGCTATACTAGGTGCCATCCTGCTGGTCAAATTCGGCGATACACATATTTCCTATATAAGGCCCATCATGGCCGCTTATACCTTGTTCCTGGGTATAAAAATCTTTATTACCGCTTTTCGCAGTCTTAATCCTAAAAAGAAATTCAAACGCTATGGATGGCTGGCCGGGGCAGGTGGTTTTCTCGATTCATTCGGCGGCGGTGGCTGGGGGCCCATTGTTACGTCTACACTCATCACGAAGGGGAGAACTCCTAAATACGTTGTAGGCTCTGTGAGCCTGACAGAATTCTTTGTCACCCTGGCAAGCGCGTTTACATTTTTTACACTTATCGGTGTTCAGCACTGGCAGGTTATCCTGGCGCTGGTCATCGGCGGACTTATCGCGGCTCCGCTTGCGGCTAAGCTTTCGGGCAAATTACCGCGAAAGGCTTCCTTTATTTTACTGGGATTGATTGTGGTTGTTTGGAGTATACGCATTCTCATAAGGGCGATTTAAGGATCACTACCAGGTTGAAGGTGAATTTTTATAAAATAATAGTCTATAAAATTGGTAGGATAATAGAGAGCTATTATTTTTGTCTGTCTAAATGCATTCATGTTCTCATCTGCAGAACTGCCGGATGCCGTCACCGAATTGCAATCCTTCCCAATGCTTGTCAAATAACTTTTGAAATGGGCAGTTTTTTACTGCCCGGGAGAATTATTTGTCATCACCAACTGTATGTATAAAATGAAAAACTTATTTGTCGCTATTTCATTACTTGTTAGTACTGTTATCCTGGCACAGGAAAACAGTCTCGTGGAAATATCCGGGAAAGTTACCGACCAGGAACGCAGGCAACCCCTTTCAGATGTCAGTGTTCAGGTAAAAGGAACGGTTACAGGCGTCGTGACCAATTCGAACGGGAATTTTATTCTGCGCACTAAAACAAAGATTCCATTCGTGATCGTCTTTTCTTCTATTGGTTTCCAGCGACAGGAATTCGAAGTAAAAAGCCTGGGTTCAGACCTGCAAATTGCATTGGTTACCCAAACCGTATTGGGAAACGAAGTTGTCGTAACTGCCAGTCGTGTACCGGAAAGTATTTTAAAATCACCAGTAGCTATTGAGAAGCTGGATATCCGTGCCATTCGGGAAACGCCGGCACCGGGTTTTTATGATGCACTTGAGAATGTGAAGGGCGTTCAAATGACGACTTCCAGTTTGACATTCAAAGTACCGAATACAAGAGGCTTCAATATTCCCAATAATTTTCGGTTTATGCAACTGGTAGATGGGGTCGATATGCAGGCTGCTACTCTGGGTGTTCCTCTGGGCAATGCCATCGGCCCCACCGAACTGGACATTCAAAGCGTGGAAATTACACCGGGTGCCGCCTCCGCCCTCTATGGAATGAATGCTATCAATGGCATGGCCAACCTGCTCACTAAAAGCCCGTTTACACACCAGGGATTGAGTATCTATCAAAAAACAGGATTCAATCATATTGACGCCCGTGATCAACCCGTAAGCTCCCTCACGGAAATTGCCCTTCGCTATGCCAAAGCTTTCCGGGACAAGCTGGCTTTTAAGGTTAATCTCAGTTACCTAACCGGCACCGACTGGCAATCGAATACCATTACCGACCAGAATCCCAATAACCTGAACACGGCCAACCCCGCTTACACGGAATTGAACGGGGCTTCTAATAATCCTGCCTATGATGCCTGGAATCGTTATGGTGACGAAAACAATAATGCAGTAACGATTAGCGGTGTTAATTATAATGGAGGGAATAAAACATTTATTCTTCGCCGAACAGGCTATTGGGAAAAAGACCTGGTGAGTCCTAAAGTTGATAACCTCAAGTTTGATGCA
>DASUMO010000151.1:0-2789 GCA_036277695.1 Chitinophagaceae bacterium | reverse complement strand
CAATATGGTATTGGATAAATATCCTGAACTGGTCCAGCATGTAAAAGGTATATCAGAAGAAACGACGACGGGTGTTCATCGCCTCTATGAAAGAGTTGCAAAAGGCACATTACCGATGCCGGCTATCAATGTGAATGATTCCGTTACCAAATCCAAGTTTGATAATAAATATGGTTGTAAAGAATCATTAGTTGATGCCATTCGGCGGGCGACTGATGTAATGCTGGCAGGTAAAGTTGCCGTTGTAGGTGGTTATGGAGATGTGGGTAAGGGTTCCGCTGCTTCACTGGCGGGTGCGGGCTGCCGGGTTATCGTTACGGAAATTGATCCCATTTGTGCGTTGCAGGCTGCCATGGACGGGTTTGAAGTAAAGAAAATGATCAACGCTGTAAAAGAAGCCGATATAGTGGTAACTGCTTCCGGCTGCCGCGACCTGATCACCGGTGAACATTTCAAACTGATGAAAGATAAAGTAATCGTTTGCAACATCGGGCACTTTGATATTGAAATAGATATTGCCTGGTTGAATACACAATATGGCGACACCAAGGACACGATTAAACCACAGGTAGATATTTACAATGTGGATGGAAAAGATATTATCATTCTCGCTGAAGGCCGCCTTGTTAACCTGGGTTGTGCAACAGGTCACCCATCCTTTGTGATGAGTAATTCTTTTTCAAACCAAACCCTGGCGCAGATCGAACTTTGGCAAAATCATTCGAAATATGAGAACAAAGTGTATGTATTGCCCAAACATCTCGATGAGAAAGTGGCAAGGCTTCACCTCAAAAAAATCGGGGTGGAACTCGATGAACTGACCCAGGCCCAGGCCGATTACCTGGGAATCAGCAAGGATGGACCTTTCAAAGCTGAACATTACCGTTACTGATCGTTTAACCGAGATAAACAAAACCCCGTCGTTCAAAGACGGGGTTTTAAATTTAGCCTGGTTTTTGTAAGTTTAGGTAACCGGTTATTAAACTTTATATTATGAATAAATTACTGGCCGCTTTGATGTTTGCAACCCTTGGTTTTACGGCTTGCAGTCCAAGGTTATCCCCTGACTCCTCCTGGGGCAACCAGCGCTGGGTTTTAATTGAATTGAAAGAGGTGCCGGTCCAGCAAAGCGGTGGCGCCCGGGATGCTTACCTGGAATTTTTCCCGGTCGAAAAAAGATTTTCCGGTAACGGAGGCTGTAACCGCATCAATGGCAGTTATGAACTCAAGAAAAGCGAGATCAGTTTTTCCAATGTAACCAGCACCAAAATGAGTTGCCCCGATCTTGCTTTTGAAACTACTTTTTTAAATGCCCTGAGTGAAGTGAACCGGTTTGAAATAGATGGCAGTAATATGCTTTTGAAAAACGATAATAAAGTGCTGCTGATCCTGCAACGGAGATAGCCCTTTCAGCTTCCGATATCCTGCATGATTTGCCTAAGTACCTAAAGCCCGGAGACCTTGAAAAATAAATTTTCGTTCAACATTATAGTCGTTTGGCTATGTTGTAGCTGTTCTTTTTGGGCACTGGCCTCCCCAGCCACACATTTGCCCTACGATAGTATTCCCCGATCGACTGCCCGCGAGGCCATTACCTTTCTTAACTCCATCCAACACCTGGACTCAAGTAAATACTGGCCTTTTATTGATCCTGCATTATTATTAGAAAACCTGAATGCCAGTATCCGGGGGCCGCTGAAATCTTTTGAAGGAAAGAATACCAATTTCTGTTCTTATACGGCATTGTCCTATATTCCCTTGCGCCATGATCCGCTCGGTTTTGCAAAATTTATCCTGCAATTGTATCATGACGGGAGTGCGAGAATGGGAAAGACATTGATAAAACCCGGTTGGAAAGTGAGGCAGGCAGCCGGTTTGCTGCAATATAAAGGGGAACTGGATATCAATCATCTTGGCCAGTTATGGTTCCTGAGCCTGGCCGATCACTTCAAAGGGTATTTAAATTTCCTGAATAAGCAGTTTAATGAGGGCGATGAAAATACGCTTTGGGCTGTCACAAATTTTTCCAAGTTCAACCGGATGTTGCGCAGGCTTTTCCCTTACAAAGTAAAAGCCCGGGGTTCCGACCTGGTCCGGCCGAAGATTGATAATCTTTATGAATATCTCCAAAACCGCCTGCAGCAGGGAACCGTATTTCTTTACCTGAATAACCGTTTATTATACCGGAAAAATCATGAAGTGAGCCGGTTTGGTATTCCCACGCATTATGTTGTACTGACTGATATAAGGGAAGAGAAGGGGGTCATTACCATAATTTACTGGGATGCCGGGCGTAAAACCCTGCAGGAAGTAAGCCCGGGATTATTGAAAAAAATAATTTTTGGGGTTTCCTGGTGCTCCAACCCCTGATACTATGAAAAGCGCCATTCTCCATATTAATTTCTTTGTATTCGTTATTTGCCTGTTCTGTTGCTGCACTACCACTACTTATACTACTGCTTACTACCGAAAAAATAGTGTCACGGTAAATTCCATTTATGCGCAATACAATAAACTTTATTTTGAGAAGCCTTTTTCGGTTGAGTTCAAAGACAAAACTTTTAACTATATATCCCTGGAGATCATTAAAGACACGATCCGTTATATCTATACTTTCCGCCTGAATGAAAAAAAACTGGCAGATACACTGGATAAATATGGCTTCCAGACTGCCCTGATCGTTAACATGATTAATGATATGCGTTCCATCAAATGCACCTGGATCAATAAAATGGATTTTTATGTCAACCGCCGGAAAGAATACATGATCTATATGTCAGTCAGGGAAA
>DASUMO010000150.1:0-3087 GCA_036277695.1 Chitinophagaceae bacterium | reverse complement strand
TGCAATATGGGACCGGCCACGGACTCGCCCTCTGCTACCAGCAATAATAAACCTCCGCCTCGCTTTTCCACAACCGACAATAAGGTAACCGGCCCGTTTTTCACCGACATCTCTACTGAAACGCCTTTTCCAACCTTTCCATGATAAACCTGGAGGGGTCTCACTTTTGTTTTCCCTTCAGCAATCGCGATATGGCCCGGGCCATCATGACCCATCAAAACAACATCCTCCTTAAAGTCCATGGCATAATATTCAGTAAAGGAGCCTCCTGCGCCGAAACTATCCATGATCTTCATTGCCTGCACATTTTTGATCTCGTATTCACCCGCTACCGGCACACCCTTGGCCGTTAATAATGAATTTCCCAATATGATAGACGCGATCGCTTCCTCATTATCGGGGTTGCCTGTCCCTTTATAATAATAAGCCATTGATCCCAGCTTATATTTTTCAACCAGGCGGTCCAGTGCGATCGAAGTAATTGCTGCTTTTTGCAATTCCTCCGGGGCACAGTCGGGTTGTATATCGAAAACCTCATTGAATAATTTTAATCGCTGCAGGGTTTCCTCCGGTTTCACTTCTTTTCGCAACATAACCAGTTCTTCCACTTCCAGTAATTCGATATGTCCTCCGAAACAGGCATACTGGCGGGTAAGATCAGTATAGATATCCAGCATGCCACTATAATAATGTCCCATACAACCCAGGCGGTTGTTGAATAAGGTATGCGCCACCTTTGCTGCCTCCACCCACTCCCGGATCTCTATCCAGCATTCATCCGTTTCATCTAACATTCCAGTGACCTGCTGGAAGCGGATACCGGTCCGGCTGAACACATTCGCAATTTCGGGAACGGGACATGCGGAACAATAAGCCAGCCATTCACCGGTCATCTTTGTCCGGTCGGACATGCTGTTAAACGATTCATAATCGATAGAGGCTGTTGGTGAAAGATTTAAAATGATAACGGGAACCTTTGCCCTTTGGACTACCGGTAATACGGTTGATGAAAGTGCATAGGTAGTCACATATAAAAAAAGCAGGTCTACTTCTTCCCGGCGGAACAAGCTGCCGCTTGCAAAGGCTTTATCGGGTGAATCAACCAATCCTGCATTGATAATACCCGGGTGAATGGCCGAAAGCCTATTCTCTACTTCTCCCAAATAACCCTCCAGCCTCGCCTTGAGTCCCTCAAACTGGTCCCAATAGGTATCCAGCCCGATGCCGAATAACCCGATTTTTAATTTCGATACTTCCATATGCCTGCATTAAACCCGGTATCTTTTATATTGAATGTCCTTTTTCCTTTATTCTATGCAAAAAAACAAAAGCGCAAAGTCAGGGCCTGCTAATGCTTACAGTAAGCATCATTGAACAAACCTTAAATTGCTTTTTCCTTTATCAACAGAAGTAGCCACAGCAATACCCCGCTGATCTTTATTATTGACAGCGCAATAATAATGATATACAACACCTTTATGTTTTATCACAAAACTCTTATGTGCAAATTTTTCATCATAGGGTTCGGATGATTTTACCAGGTCTTCCCCGGTCCAGTCTGTCCAATTTACCAAATCATAGGAACAGGCAAAGCGGTTGAATGCATCTTTTCGTCCTTCCCAGAACGCTCCAAAATAAAACATGACCCAGAGATCATTCATTTTTTGCAGCACGGCATCGCCGGTAATGCCAAGGGGATGGTGCATGACCGGGTCGGAGCCCAGGCGGGTCCAGGTCTGCATATCATGGGAGACGGCCATACCAATCCGTTCAAACCAGCGCCATTTGGGTTTATTCCCGCTGCTGTCGCCATTGGCATTATAATACATTACAAAGGGATAACCCGTTACCCTGTCTTTATCCCGGATCACGGAACTCTTAAATAATTTTTTATTTTCCCACCAACGGGTATCCTTATCTGCAGCAGTTAATACAGGAGCCGGCAAGCGGGACCATTCATGGTGCTGATTGGGCTTTTGCCTGGTAAATCCTATACCAATGGCCAGCGGGCCGGCCTCGTAACCCCTGTCCTTTCCTCCAAAATAGGAGAGCCAGTATTTTCTTTTATGCTTCTGTAATTGGTAGCTGCCTCCCCAGGCAGGGTCCTGCAGGGCGGGGTAACCGGCTTTTTGATTACTATCCCAATCAGCCGTATCAGAAAAACTCATGATCTTACCAAGTGTTTTCCATGCTAACAAGTCTTTACTTTTTGCGATCCATGTTTCATAACCACGGCCATCGAACTGGATATAGGTCATGTACCAATATTTGCCTTTGCGGAATACCGAAGGGCAATCGATTTTCTTCGTATCATTTTCAGATCTAACAACTAAACCGTACTTGTAAGGGGTTTTTACTTCTTCAAATACTTTCTGCATGACATCCTGTGGTACCTGTGAGTGAACCACGACGACACTAAGTACACTAAGGAACACGAAGAATACCTTTGTGCATCTTCGTGTCTTTGCGCCTTTGTGGTTCAATAAACTACTTAATTTCCTTTGCTTTTTCACCTGCCGATTTATTTTTTGAATTGAACGGAACTAAATAAAAACTGTATTGATAATTCTTTGTTTTGATCTGGTATTGTTCTAACGGCGCAGCAACATCGCTCCAGCTATCATTGCCACCCACGCCCATTTGAATCAAATCAATATTGAGTGTGATGTAGCCTGCATCTTTAAGTTTATTCGTATGCCTTGCATTCTGGATATTCTCTTCGGTGTAAGGCCAAGCGCTCATACTGAGTAAACTATCAGCCACAACCAATAACCCGTCTTTTGATTTTTGATTGTGGAGATACATCCAACGCACATCGGTACGGTTACCATTTTCCTGGGGAACTACATAGTTTTCCATGAAATCATTGATCGGCAAATTGTAAAGCCCCACGTCGGCTCCATAATTTTTATCAATGTAATTTTCAAATGGACCACGACCGAAGTATTCGATTTGATCATAGCTTCTGTTGATTGCTCCTTGTATTCCTATTTTGGGAATATTCGGTAAGCCTGGTTTAAGCGTCAGCGAATAATCGACTTTTATTATCCCATCGTCAGTAATTGTGTAATCAATTATTACTCTTGC
>DASUMO010000149.1:0-2037 GCA_036277695.1 Chitinophagaceae bacterium | reverse complement strand
GTAAATGAGAAAGGAATCGTGATTGAAGCAAATTTTGAAGAATCAGCCTTTCATGCTATCCAGACCCTGATACAACTAATCCCTCCCCCACAAACTACCAAAAACATAACGGCCAGAACGGAGATCCCTTTTGTCAGCATCGTTGACTATCCCCGCTTTGACTACCGGGGTATGCACCTGGATGTGGGCCGTCATTTATTCCCGGTTGTTTTTATAAAAAAATACATTGATTACCTGGCCTACCATAAACTGAACAAGTTCCACTGGCACCTTACTGAAGACCAGGGCTGGCGGATCGAAATAAAAAAATATCCAAAGCTTACTGCTATAGGCGGTTGGAGAAACGGGACCATCATCGGGCGATACCCTGGGAAAGGCAATGATAACATTCGGTATGGCGGGTTTTATACCCAAGCTGAGATCAGGGAAGTTGTTCGTTATGCGAAAGAGCGTTTTATTGAAGTGATCCCTGAAATTGAAATGCCGGGTCATGGCAGCGCTGCGATTGCTGCCTACCCTTCCTTAAGTTGTTTCCCGGAAAAACCCACTTTCATAGCACCCAATATGATCTCCCGCAAGAGCATAGAGGAACAGGCAAGAGGGAGGATGAAACTCGTGCAGGAAACCTGGGGGGTATTTGAGGATGTATTCTGTGCCGGGAATGATTCTACTTTTATTTTTCTGCAAAACGTAATCGATGAAGTCATCCCGCTTTTCCCTTCTAAATATTTTCATATCGGTGCTGACGAATGTCCCAAAACGCATTGGAAAAAATGTCCCCGCTGCCAGCAGCGGATGAAAGCCAATAACCTGAAGGACGAGCACGAATTGCAAAGCTATTTTGTGCAGCGAATAGAGAAATACCTCAACAGTAAAGGAAAAACCCTGATTGGCTGGGATGAGATACTGGAAGGTGGCCTGGCGCCAAATGCGGTAGTAATGAGCTGGCGGGGAGAAACAGGAGGTATTGAAGCGGCCCGTCAAAAACACCCCGTGATAATGACACCGGGCAACCCGGTTTATTTTGATCATACCCAAAGCATGAATGAAGATTCAGTTACGATCGGGGGCTATAATCCCATTGAAAAAGTGTATGCTTATGAACCCATTCCAAAAGAATTAAATGCCGAAGAGGGAAAATTTGTTTTGGGTGGCCAGGCCAATTTATGGACCGAATACATAAAAAATACCCGTAAGGTTGAGTATATGATTTTTCCCAGGATGGCCGCATTGAGTGAAATATTGTGGAGCCCCAAAGAAAACCGGAACTGGGAACATTTCGAAAAACGGCTGCCTGCGCAATTCCTGCGTTATGAAAGATGGAAAGCAAACCATAGCCTGGCTTATTATGATATCAAAGCATCCGTTTTGCCCGCAGAGAATTTTGAGGGTCTACTATGGAAATTGGAAAAAAAAGGTAGCCGGGGATCTCTTAGCTATGCCCAGGGTGCAAGTTCGATGGCTGTCAGTTATTCGGAACCGGTAAAAATTCTCCAGTCTGCTAATTATGTTGGGATGCTTTCCGACAGTAAGGGCGTTATTCGCAGCATATCATCCAATTTTCAATTTAATAAAGCAACCGGGAAAAAAATTACACTGAAGGAAGAAGCTTCTTCCAAATATCCGGGGGATGGCGCATTTACCCTGGTAAACGGAATCCAAAATGATAAGGGAATGGCCCGAACCGGCGAATTCTTAGGATTTGAAGGAAACAATTGTGAAGCCCTGATTGACCTGGGAAAGAATACAGAAATCAGTGAAATCGTCATTCATACGCTGGAACAACCGGGCAGTTGGATCTATTTCCCATCCGCTTTTGATCTATCCATATCCACCGATGGTAAGCAGTTTACAGCATTCAGTTCGGAGGTCAACATTGTCAAATCAGCCGACCAATCCAGGTTCACTATAAAGATGGCTTCACCCGCCCTTGCCCGTTATCTGAAAATCGTTGTCATGAATCAGGGAATTATCCCTGAAGGAAAGCCGGGTGCCGGGCATAAGGCCTGGTTATTTATCGACGAGATCGAGGTTCTG
>DASUMO010000148.1:0-13352 GCA_036277695.1 Chitinophagaceae bacterium | reverse complement strand
CCTGAGTTTCAACAGGAAGTGGCAAAGATTGGCGATGTCATCAGTTTCCAGTTCATGGATGAATTCCAAAAAGCCACCCTGGCCAAACCTATAGACAGCAGTTATTACAATTTGCTGGTGGCAGAAGGTATGAAGACCCCTGGTTGGGTATTTAAGCAAGCCATGGATGGATTGATGGAAGGAAAACTGGCCAGCGAAATCCACAAAATTCAAGCTCCTGCTTTATTCTTCTGGGGCAGCAAGGATTCATTCGTGGGCCGCAAGGACCAGGAATTCATGCGCTCGGCTATCAGGCAATCAAAACTTATCGTGTATGAAGGAACCGGCCATGCCCTGCATTGGGAAGAACCCAAACGATTCGTGGATGACCTTTTGGATTTTATACTCAACACAGGTAGCAATCCGTCTTCCAAAATCAGGATGTAGTATTTAAAAAGTGTAGTCATGAAATTTTATTTAATCGTGATTTTTTTTCTCGCGGCTGCTTGTAACAAAGAGGAAAATGAAGTGGCCAAATCCAGAACCGTGTTGCTGACCGAAAAACCATGGAGACTGGCTGGCTATGGGTTGGATGAAAATGGAAATAGACGTATCGACCTGGATGAGGAAGCCATAGAGGAATGCCAGAAAGATAATACCAGCCAGTTCCGGGTTGACGGCAGTGGTTCACATTATGACAATGCCATCTCCTGTGGAAACGGAATCACAGAACAGCCATTTACCTGGAAATTCATTGAAAATGAAAGAGCACTGGATTTTCTATACACAACCGCCCGTATAGAAAGGCTTAATGAATCAGAATTGATCATCAGTTATGATAGCGGCCCGGCAGCGCGGTTCCTGACAGTCTTTCATCATTAATAGCAATTTCATGAAAAACACCAAGCATAAAAATTTTCTGCACGCCGCAGGTAATTATTTGCGGAAGATCATGGATCGTATGTTTCACCCGCTATGCGGGTTGCCGGTACCAGATTTCAACCATATCTACGATCCTACCATTTTATAATTAATAAAACTTAATGCAATGCCTTCACCGATTGACATTTTACTCGATCCTGTTTCGCTGGCTATTTTGGGTATGTATGCCCTGCTTATGGGCTGGGAAGCCCTGTTCCCGGCGAGGAAATTACCAGCTATACCATTCTGGAGAATAAAGGGAATAACCTTCTATTTTTTGTTTTTTTTCCTTTCCTCCTACCTGCCATTATTATATGCGGAATGGCTACCCGCTACCCAATTATTTAACCTTTCAGGCCTGAATCCAATTGCCGGGGGCATTATTGGAATACTGTTGTACGAATTCGGACTCTATGTCTGGCACCGGGTCATGCACCGTAACAGCACACTGTGGCGGATTTTTCACCAGATGCATCACAGCGCTGAGAGACTTGATACCTACGGGGCTTTTTATTTCAGTCCTTTTGATATGGTGGGCTGGACGGTCTTGGGTACGGTTTGTTTTTCCCTGATTACAGGGCTGGCGCCGCAATCCATTACCATTGTTTTGCTCGTCACCAATTTCTTCAGCATTTTCCAGCATGCCAATATCAAAACCCCGGCCTGGCTGGGCTATATTATACAGCGGCCTGAAAGCCATGCAATCCACCATGCTAAAGGGATCCACGCTTATAATTATTCAGATCTGCCTTTATTTGATATCCTGTTTGGAACCTTCCGGAATCCCGCCCGCTATGAACATGAAGCAGGTTTTTATTATGGAGCATCCGGGCGCATCAAGGACATGTTGTTATTCAGGGATCTGAACAAAACCGATAGGGGCGAAGAGTATCCCCTGAATGGATGATGCATCGCAGTTTTTCGGGGATTGATTTGCCTTGCTAACTGGTTCATATTTGTGTCGAAATCAAAAATCATTACACTTAAATTTTATTTTATGAAAAGAATTATGATGATCATGACCCTGCTCGCTGCGCTGACTGTACAGTTGGCATGGGCCGGCGATGAAGAGCGGATTACCGTAATGGCCAAAAGAAACTTTGAGAAGGAATTTCCCGGGGCCATCTATGTTAAATGGGAAAAACTGGAGCGCACAGACGTCTGCATGGTAAGGTTTGTATATAACGACCAGGCATTGCTAAGCTATTTCAATGATGATGGAAACATGATCGCAACGATCAGGAACGTCGAAAAACAAAACCTGCCCTTCCGGATCAGTGAAACCTTGTTAAAAAAATACAACGAATATAAGGTCCTGAGGATCGAGGAACTCATCATGGGCAGCGATGTAAGTTACCTGGTCGCGCTGGAAAATGAAAAGGCGAAACTGCAAGTACGTTTATACATTTCCGGTGCATCGTCTGAAATGAAGAAGGAAAAAAAGAAGCTGGAAAAAAAGGCTGACTAATCAGGATCAGCAGTAAGCATAGGGTTAAAATGAAGAGCCTACTCTGCAGGAGTAGGCTTCTTATCTTCAGCCAGGTCAAAGGCAACCCGGGGCATTGAAAATCCGTTTTATCCCACACTCCTAAACTCTTTGACTCATGAAGAAAATTTTCCTGGCATCCTTTATTTTTACCGCACCCCTGTTGTTTGCACAGGACAGCCTGTTTACGAATTCCGATACCCTTGCTGAAGAAAAAAAACCGGTAAAGATTTTTGCTTCCGAAAGGGCGATTAATGCCAATACCACGGAAATTGTTGGAAAAGGCAAAATGGAATTCCTGGTCACACATAATTTTGATGATCTGGCCGGAACCCGGGGAGGATTGAAGAATTTTTTTGGACTGGACAATAGCACCGATATCAGGATTGGCTTTCATCTTGGGCTTACCGACCGGCTTAACCTGCAGGTGGCAAGATCAAAGGGGGGAAACCCGATGGCTAAGTTTGCCGTCTTTCCATTTTACGAACTGGGATTAAAATACCAGTTGATGCGGCAATATGAAAATGATCCCAGCCATCCTTTTGCAGTTACCCTTTATGCCAACAACGTAATCACTTCACGGAATTCCAGCTATACAGCACCCCGAATAAACGGGGTCAGCACCGATACAGCCCTCAACCAGCCTCATACTTTTCAAAATTTTGGCGACAGGATGAGCCAGACCCTGCAACTGAATATTGCGAAAAAGATCAGGAAAGTCAGTGTGCAGCTAAGCTTTACCATGGTTCACCAGGGATACGTGCCATTGCATGACGAAGAGACCATTTTTGCCCTGGGCGGAATACTGCGACTGCCCCTGATGAGAAACCTGAACCTGGTCATGGATTATTTCCATCCTTTCCGTTCAAAGGAAAGCAGGGATTATTTCAAGCAAGTTGATGATTCGTTTAATCCGCCGGGGGATATAGATAAGAATAGTACCGCTTTCCGTTTTTACGATCCGCTGGGTGTGGGTTTTGAGATCATCACACCGGGTCATATTTTCCATATAAAATTTACCAATGCCACCCAGATCCTGGAAAACAGGTTTATTCCCTATACCGTGACCAGTTGGGGTAAGGGACAGTTTCGCTGGGGCTTTACCATTTCCCGTTCATTTGTGCTATGGCGGGAGAAGCAAACTCCTAATTAAGTTGCAACCCTTCCATCCGATCAGGGGTCTGATAAGTTGTGATAATTTCCATTCGTGAAAATTCTTTCTTCGCCCGCATGGCCGCGCGCAAACTCCGGGCTTCCCAGGTAGCTATGGTGCTGGGTAAAACGATACATCTCTATGGTTGCAGCCGGCAGGATTTTCTTAGCGATCGCAGCTGGGTTTGCCATGAATTAAAACATATCCAGCAATTCCAGCGCTATGGAAGAATCCGCTTTATTCTTTTGTACCTGCTGGAAACCATACGACATGGCTATTACAACAATAAATTTGAAAAAGAAGCCCGGGAAGCAGCCAGGGATTCATCTCTATTAAAGGAAGCCAGGTTTACCTGACAACCCATTCTACTTCCCCCCATTCAAAGGATTCTTCTAGCCCATGTTCTACTACCAGCCGTCCCGAAGGTGATACGGACTTAAGCAGGGCTTCAAAAGAACGGTTATCTTTTTTCAACCGGATAAGCTGGTTTATTTTATATAGATGCCGGAGATATTCCTGGTATATTGGGTCAAATCCCTTTTGCCCTAAGAGAGTAAGTTTTTGTTGTAAAACAACACATAAATCTTTAGCCAGGCTGATCGGGTCATATTTCTTTCCCGTGATCTGTCTTAATGAAACCGGGTTTGGAAGATCGTTTGAAAATTGGTCCTGGTTAATGTTGATTCCAATCCCCACGATAGCCCATTTCCACCCGGGTGCCGGGTCCTGGCCGGAGCTTGTTGGATTGTTATCCGCACCTTGACTTTTCCTTTCATCGGATCTGTTTGCCTTTACACTATTTTCTATCAATATTCCCCCTGCCTTTCTGTCCTGCCAGTAGAGATCGTTGGGCCATTTGATCCTGGTTTCCTCACCAGCCAAACTGCTAAAAAACTCTTGTACCGCAACAGCTGTGCAGGCACTGAGGTGGAATTGTTGCTGAATTGATAAAATAGCAGGATCCAGGACAACACTTAAGATTATATTGGCATCTTTGTTCGATTTCCAAAGCCTGCCTCTTTGCCCTTTTCCGGCCAATTGCTCGTGTGCAAAAAATGCGGTTCCATGCTGTGCCAATCCTGCATGAACCCGGCTAAGGGCATAGTTATTGGTACTGTCCACAGATGGCAGCTCGATAAATGGCTCACCAAGGGGGTTAGCGGCAGGTTGTTGTGGCAATTAATTGCTATTTTTGGCAAAGTAAAGAGTTTATGGTTCCGGGTGCTGATTTATTGATGTATGCCTCACAAAATTCTGACCCCCAACCACAAACAATAAACGATCATCGAAAATCAACATTTATTGGAACAATTGGCATCACTCACCAACCGCAAGAAGAAAAGTGCAGTACGGTTAACGAGGAACTCGAAAATCATCAAAACCATCATTGCCGCAATACAGGAGAAAAAGGGGAACAATATCATTTCCCTTGATCTCCGCAAGATCAACGAGGCTGTCGCTGATTTTTTTATTATCTGTGAGGCAAATAATCAGCCCCAGATCCGGGCCATTGCAGAACACCTGGAAGAACAGGTAAAGGACAGGTGCGAGGAGAATCCCTATCATCATGAGGGGTATAATAACCTGCAATGGGTGCTGATCGATTATGTGAACGTAGTCGTCCATGTAATGCTTCCCGAGATAAGGAAATTTTATAAACTCGAAGAGATGTGGAGTGATGCAGCCGGCGAGGAACATGATGAGTAATGTTAAAAAACCAGTGCGAACCGAACATTTTCGTACGATAATTATTAATTAGCAGAGAACGAACAAACATGTCACAGGAACAACCAAATAGAGATATGAAAAATCCGAGATTCGGCAGTCGTCCCCCGGGGGAAGATCCGAATAGCCCTAAAAAAGGACCTCGTTTCAGCATATACTGGATTTACGCCATCATTTTTGCCGTGCTGATAGGGTTCCAGCTTTTTGGAACTTTTTCGGCCAATGTGGCTAAAACAAATAATCTCCAATTCAGGGAAATGGTAAAAGCCGGCGATGTCAAAAAATATGATATCGTCGACAACAGGAAAACGGTAAAAGTTTACCTGACCAAGGCAGCCATTGAAAAACACCGCACCACCCTGAAAGAAGGAATTGGCGGCAAGATCAGTGAAACCGGGCCGCATATGGCCTTTAAGTATTCCGGTGATTTTGAAAAACAAATGGATGAATACTATCGGGAACTTAATATACCGAACGATCAGCAGGTTTCCTATGAAGTCGTTAGCGAAAGAGATTGGTTTGGGGGCATCCTGCAATTTTTATTGCCCATCCTGCTATTTGTAGGACTTTGGATCCTGCTCATGCGTAAGATGGGCGGGGGCGCGGGTGGTGGCGGTGGCCCGGGTGGCATTTTCAATATTGGTAAATCAAGAGCTACCCTTTTTGATAAAGGCACAAGAGTGAATATCACCTTCGCCGATGTAGCCGGCCTGGATGAAGCCAAAGTAGAGGTGATGGAGATCGTTGAATTTCTAAAAAATCCTAAAAAATATACGGCACTGGGCGGAAAAATTCCCAAGGGCGCCCTGCTGGTGGGGCCTCCCGGTACCGGTAAAACGCTGTTGGCAAAAGCCATGGCCGGGGAAGCACAGGTTCCTTTTTTTAGCCTGAGTGGATCGGATTTCGTGGAAATGTTTGTGGGTGTTGGTGCCAGCCGCGTGCGTGATTTGTTCAAGCAGGCCCGCGAAAAAGCTCCCTGTATCATCTTTATTGACGAGATAGATGCGATTGGCCGGGCCCGTGGTAAGAATGCTATGATGAGTAATGATGAGCGGGAAAGCACCCTCAACCAATTACTCGTGGAAATGGATGGTTTTGGTACCGATACCGGGATCATTGTATTAGCAGCAACGAACCGTCCCGATGTATTGGATACAGCGCTTTTGCGGCCCGGTCGTTTCGACCGCCAGATCACAATCGATAAACCCGACCTGAAAGGCAGG
Organism: Chitinophagaceae bacterium; assembly: GCA_036277695.1. Taxonomy (GTDB): domain Bacteria; phylum Bacteroidota; class Bacteroidia; order Chitinophagales; family Chitinophagaceae; genus CADEDV01. The sequence continues at coordinate 6,865 of DASUMO010000148.1, read as the reverse complement.
GAAGCGATTTTCAAAGTACACCTGAAGCCTATCAAGATTTCCAAAACTCTGGACATTCACAAACTGGCTGAACAAACCCCGGGTTTTGCCGGGGCGGATATTGCCAATGTGTGCAATGAAGCCGCTTTGATTGCTGCCCGTAAGGGAAAGGAAGCCGTGGATATGGAAGATTTCCAGGATGCAGTGGACAGGGTGATTGGCGGGCTTGAAAAAAAGAATAAGATTATTGCCCCCGCGGAGAAAAGAATTATTGCTTACCATGAAGCAGGTCATGCTATCTGCGGTTGGTATCTGGAACATGCTTATCCCCTGTTAAAGGTTACCATTGTACCCAGGGGTACTGCAGCACTGGGTTATGCGCAATACACACCCAAGGAACAATACCTCTACAATACCGACCAGCTGAATGACCAGATCTGTATGACCCTGGGCGGCCGAGCCAGTGAAGATATTTTCTTCGGTAAAATATCAACAGGTGCACAAAATGACCTCCAGCAGATCACCAGGATAGCTTATGCTATGGTAACGGTTTATGGTATGAACGATAAAGTTGGAAATATTAGCTTTTATGACCCCCAGCAGGATAACACTTTCACCAAACCCTATTCGGAAGAAACTTCGAAAATCATTGACCAGGAAGTCAGGAAGCTGATCGATGAAAACTATATACGTACGAAAAAATTACTGACAGAACGCAAGGGTGAAGTGGCTAAACTGGCCGAAGCGTTACTGGAACGTGAAGTATTGTTCCAGAGTGATGTGGAAGCCCTGATCGGGAAAAGACCTTATGAGGAAAAAAAGCCTTTGTCGGAAGATAAAAAAGATGACCTGAAACCCAGTGATAATGGTGAGATCTCGGCGGGCGTTCCGCCTTATGACAGCGATATTACCAATAAGTCATTGCCATAACAGATAATCCAAAAGGATGAACGTTTCTCCTTCCAAGGAAAATATACTGAAGAAAATAAGAAAGGCGTTGAGTCATTCAACGCCTCTTCCTTTTCCGCTTAGCGAAGGTAACCAGTCGGTATTCCAACCTTCAGGCCAGGAGATCGAAGTTGAGTTTGCAGAGCAGTTTACCAAACTCCAGGGACGCTTTGTGTTTTGTATCAACCAGCAGGAACTGGCCTTCCAGCTCAGCAGCCTGATCAAGAAACAGGATTGGCAAAAAGTATATTGCCGCGAAGAGGCTTTGATTCAACCCTTCACCAGCCAAATAGGGGAGAGATTGGTAAAAACAGGACTGGCAGATTGCGATGTTTCCATCACCGGTTGTGAGTGCCTGGTAGCTAGAACGGGAAGTATAGTGATGAGCGCCGCCCAGGCCAGCGGTCGCACTACCAGCGTTTATGCACCGGTTCATATTTGTATCGCCTATACCAGCCAGCTGGTATATGACCTTAGGGATGCATTACAATTAATGAAAGAGAGGTATGGCGCTTCACTTCCTTCACTCATAACTTTTGCTTCAGGGCCCAGCCGTACGGCAGATATTGAGAAAACCCTGGTGGTTGGTGTGCATGGTCCCAAAGAAGTCTATTTGTTCCTGGTAGAAGCTTGATCTTATCGCAGAAATGGTATTTTTATGCCATGACAACCCATGCTGTATATAATCTTTTTGTTTACGGTTCCCTTCGCAGTGGATTTAAAAGCCCGATGTATGAATATATCAGCCGCTATTTTAGTTTTGGCGGAGAGGCCAGGGTAAAAGGAAAATTGTATGACCTGGGTCCTTACCCGGCAGGTGTTCCAGCGGAGGACAATACTTATATTACCGGCGAACTCTACCAGGCTAAGGATGAATCCGAGTTTTCCTGGGCTATTGGCCAACTGGATGATTATGAAGGGATCGATGTGGAAGAAGGAGAAACCCCGCTCTACCAGCGGGAATTGACCGACGTTTATATGAATGATAAGGTGGTCAAAGCCTGGATTTACTGGTATCATGGTGATGTTAGCGGAAAACCGGTTATTGAGTCAGGTGACCTTATCCAGTATATCGAAGAAAAAAATAAGCGTTGACCTTCCTCAATTTTTGCCGGCCCATGCCTGATCTTCTTCCCAAAAAAATTTATTTTCTTTCCGACTTTCATCTCGGGGCACCCGATCATGCCAGCAGCCTGCAAAGAGAAAAGGCCATTGTGCAATTCCTGGATGAGATAAAAAAAGATGCCGGCGAAGTTTTCCTGGTGGGTGATATGTTTGATTTCTGGTATGAATACCGGAAAGTTGTGCCCAAAGGCTATGTCCGTTTGCTGGGCAAACTGGCTGAATTCACCGACGCAGGTATTCCCCTTCATTTTTTTGTAGGTAATCATGATATGTGGATGCGGGATTATTTCCAGGTTGAACTGAATATACCCGTCTATTATGAACCGCGGGAATTTGTACGGAATGGTAAAACCTTCCTGGTAGGTCATGGCGACGGGCTGGGACCGGGAGATCATGGTTACAAAAGGCTGAAAAAGTTTTTTCGCAACCCCGCCTGTCAATGGCTTTTTGGTATACTGCCGCCTGTAATGGGAGTGGGCCTGGCCAATTTCCTCAGCCGCAGAAGCCGGGCACAAACGGGAAGTTCCGAAGAGATTTTCCTTGGCGAAGACAGGGAATGGCTGATCATCTACTGTAAAGAGATCTTAACCCAAAAAAAGATTGATTTTTTTGTGTTCGGGCATAGACACCTTGCTATTGATTATCGTCTGAATAATAACAGCCGGTATATAAACCTGGGCGACTGGATCCGCTATTTTACCTATGCTGTATTTGATGGCGAAGAATTATCCTTAGCCTCCTGGAAAGAACAGGATCATAAGATCATCCGCAAATCATGAAAAAAACCTTGTTCATCTCTTTGTTATTCATCCTGGCCTCAGCCCGGGCCGCCGCCCAGGCCGATACCAGTTTCAGGCTGGTCAAAACCATTACAGGTGATATCGCAGATTTTACCATTGACAACCTGGATAATATTTATATCCTGAACAGCCGCAACCAGGTTAAGAAATTAAATGCAGCGGGTGACTCGGTAGCTGTGTTCAATGATGTGAAAAAATATGGCAAGGCTACCCTGATCGATGTATCCAACCCGCTGAAAGTTTTATTGTATTACCGGGATTTTGCAACGATCGTAGTACTGGATCGCTTTTTGAACGTGGTCAACAGTATCGACCTGCGCAAGCAAAATATTTTACAGGCCAGGGCCATTGGCCAATCTTATGATAACCGGGTTTGGGTATATGATGAGCTGGAAAACAAGCTAAAGAAAATTGATGAAGATGGCAGTCTCCTGCAGGAAACACCCGACTTTCGTTTATTATTTGACAAGACACCCAACCCGCAGAAAATTTTCGACCAGGACAAATATGTCTACCTCTATGATTCCACGCAGTCGATTTTTGTGTTCGATTATTACGGGACACTTCGCAATAAGATCATGATCAAAGGCTGGGAGAATTTAAAAGTCACCGGCAAATACATTTTTGGTTCCAACGCTGATACCTTACACCGCTATGAGATCAGCAGTTTCCGCCTCGATGAATGGAAAATGCCGGAGGAGATTGCCAAAAGCCGCGCATTCCATTTTTCTTCCACCCGGCTTTATGCGTTGAAAAAAGACAGTGTCGAGATCTATTCCTACCGTTAAGCTTGCTGGGGTTGAAGACTTTATTCGATAATTTAGCGCCACAATTTCCCGGATAATGAATGAGTTTTTCGAACAGGTCTGGATGGATAACCCGGTAAAATATTATTTTATCGTGGCCGGGGTTATTCTTGCCGTATGGGTGTTAAAGCGTTTTATATCCCGCTATTTTGCCGGTTTATTATACAGCGGAGTTCATGCCATCTGGAAAGGGGTTGACAAACGTTCTTTTATCAGCCTGGTCATCCGGCCGCTGGGATATTTCCTGCTGATCCTTATCTCGATCATTTCCCTGTATAAGCTAAATTTCCCGGAACAACTGAATGCGGACATCTATAAATATACACTCAAGCAAATTATTCATGGTGCCGGCACTGTAATCCTGATCCTGGCTTTTATCGGGCTGTTGTTGCGGATCATTGATTTTGTAGCGCTGATCCTGGAAAAAAAAGCAAACCTTACTCCCGATCAATCAGATAACCAGCTCATCATTTTCTTTAAGGATTTTTTTAAGGTGATGCTGGTGATCATCGGCATCATGATGGTGATCAAATTCGCTTTTGGCCTGAATATCGGAAGCCTGCTAACCGGGCTTAGTATCGTGGGTGCTGCCATAGCCCTGGCTTTGCGCGAAAGCCTGGAAAACCTGATCGCATCTTTCATTATCTTTTTCGACAAGCCCTTTACTACCGGCGACCTGGTAAAAGTTCAACAGGTAACAGGATCGGTTGAGAAAATCGGCTTACGAAGCACCCGGATCAGGACCGATCAAAAAACCTATGTTACGGTTCCCAATAAGCAAATGGTGGATAGCATTCTTGATAACCTTTCCCTGCGAACCCAACGCCGGGGCGATCTTAGACTGGAACTGGGTGTGCAAACAGCACCGGCTAAACTGGAATCCCTGATCGCCGCGATAAAAAAACTGGTAGAGCGGCCGGAGATCGAAGACTTCAATGTATTGTTAGCTGAGATTACCGGCCAGGCACTGGTCCTGCAATCTGATTATTATACGGCACCGATCACGATAAGGGAATTCAACGACATCAAACAGGACATCAACCTGCAAAGCCTAAAACTGCTGGAAGAATTAGGAATTGAAATCGCCGGGGCCAGCAGGGATATCAAGATAATAAAAGAATAAGTCCCGGCTTACCCGTAACTTTTAGGGCTTCATTTTGAAAGCGCTCATTATTATTTCTCCAAGTTCTTTATCCCACATTCCATATTTACCATATTCTACAACACGGCCCACTTCTTTCCCGTTTTTCATCACCATCAGTGTAGGGACATTTTTTATATCGAGGGCGTCGGCCAGGTTACTCAGCGTTTTCTTATTGCGGTCCACGCCAATCAATGTAACGCGGTTAGCAGCAAAACCGACCCGGTCGGTCAGACTGAAAAATTTGGGTATAATGGTATGGGAATCTTCGCACCAGGTGCCCATAAAGGCGATAATCTGTATGGAATCTTTATATTGCTGAAGGGCATCCAAAGCCAGGCTATTGGGCGTATAACCCTTCAGGTTAGTGGCATACCAGGTAAAACTGGAATCGGATTCAAGATTAGAACGGGAGATAATACCTTTTAACGTTTTTTCCCCCTTTCTTTCTTCCAGGGTCTCGAATGTTTGGTTAAAAGCCGGGCCACCCAGCAATAACAGGGTCAGGATAATTAAGAAAAATTTCCGCATGAGTTCCATTATAAATTGATGGCAAAAGTAAAAGGGAGCTTTGAAATGATGAAAAGCAGGCTGTTAAAGTTGCATAATCGTCAGACCGCTTACAGCGGTCAGACGATTAGAGATTCGCCTTCAGCTCCAGCAGGAAGGCCCGGATCTTTTTCAGCGACTGGATCATCGCGAACTTCTCTTCAGCGTTTTTATTCTTTTTGATATAATCCTTGGCGCCTTCGATTGTAAACTTGCGACGCCGCAACAGGTCGTAGATCATGACCAGGTTCTTGATATCCACGGGTCGGAAAAACCGGTCGCCTTTACGATTTTTACGGGGCTGCAGTATATCGAATTCTGTTTCCCAATACCGGATCAGGGATTGGTTTTCGCGGAACATGGCCGCTACTTCACCAATCGGGTAATATTGTTTCTGGAATAAGATCTCATCCTCGGGTATTTGAATAAGATCGGCGTCGGAGTTATTATCCTTTAACGAACGGCGACCCCGCGTTTTCCCTGATTTCGCCAATGCGGGGGGGTCTTTTACCCGTTTCTTATTTTCAACCGCCTCTTCAAGAGCAGAAAAATCAAAAGTGATTTGTGATAATGTTTTGCCCATACTGATTCTAAAGTTACGAATGATGTTGCGGCAGCGACAATAATGGTACCAGATGTGGAAAAGTTAGGGTAACCAGGCAGGTAAATTAATACCAGTGCGAGCCGGCTTTTTGGGGACACCCGAATTAATCAAGACTTTGATTCGAAGCAGCAGCTCTTTTCAGGATAAGATCAAATTGTTCGGGGCTGAGATCATTATAAAAAAAGTAGACCGGATCAATCCTGCTATTGTTCTTATGAACTTCATAATGCAGGTGCGGTCCGGTTGATTTCCCTGTATTCCCCACCCATCCGATCACTTCTCCTCTTTTAACCACCTGGCCATTCCGCGCTTTTACCCTCACCATATGGCCATACAGTGTTTCATATCCATAGCCATGATTGATGATGACATGGTTGCCATAGCCATTGCCCGAATTACCTGCGGTGGTTACCCTGCCGTTGGCCGTAGCGTATACCGGTGTTCCCTGCGGAGCCGTAAAATCAATACCTGCATGCATTTTGGTGGTCTTGTAAATTGGATCAATCCGGTAACCAAAACCGGAAGCCACCCGGGTAAGATCTTTATTACTGACGGGTTGAATGGCAGGAGTATGCGAGAGTAATTCTTCCTTGTTCAGGACCAGTTTATCGATCTCGTTATAGGAAACCTGCTGGGCTTTGATCCTGTTGCTTATATTTTCCATGGAATGGAGAATGGAACTTAGCAATTCATGATCTTCCATTTTGGCCACCCTCGAAATTTCCTGCTGTATTTCCAAAGCCTTGGCCCGGGCACTGTCGGGAATGGGGTTGGCTTCAAATATGGAACGGTAAACGTTATTATCCCTTTTTTCCAGCTCCTGCATTTGCTGTTGTATGGAAACCAACTGTTCTTCCAGCACTTCATATTTTTCCCGGAGATTGGCATTCTGCCTTTGTAGAATTTTTTCCTT
>DASUMO010000147.1:0-8134 GCA_036277695.1 Chitinophagaceae bacterium | reverse complement strand
CCTTGATCTTTTCTTCGTTATCATCCAGGTTGAACCAAATAATATCGCTCCGGTGCGTCATCAGGGAGGTAATATTCCTGTCACCCAAATGAAAAACCCTTTCGATGATCTCCTGTTCCGCTTCTTCAATAGCGCCATGTTCTGTTCCCTCACTGATGATAGCCTTGATTTCTTCTTCCGTGACCTGGTTATCGTTGCGGCGGATATTAAAAAGGCGAATGATCAGGTTGCCTGACCTGGTAAGCAGCCACACAAAAGGATGGGTGATGCGGCTTAGCAGCCGCATGGGCCCAGCCAGGAATTTGGCAGTGGCTTCCGGTCTGGCCAGCCCCAGCCTCTTGGGTACCAATTCACCAAATACAAGAGAAAAATACGTGATAATGATAACCAGTATCGTGGTGGCGATGCCCTGGCTATAATCGCCTACAAAAGGCCAGTGCTGTATTTTTTCAGCCAGGCGATCTGTCAGCGCTTCACCTGAAACGATACCTGTTAAAATGCCGATCAGGGTAATCCCTATCTGGACGGTTGATAAAAAAGTGTCGGGGTGATTGGCCAAATCAAGTGCCTCTTTTGCTTTCCTGTCTCCTTTGTTAGCCTGCGCTTCCAACCTTGCTTTACGGGCTGAAACCAGGGCGATCTCCGCCATTGAAAAAATTCCATTCAGTAAAATCAGACCAATCAAAATCAGTATCTCCATGAAAGCGAAAAGTTGGTTGGTATTCGAAGATAGGAATAATTGAAGGAAGCCCTTCTAGACAGAAGGTTCTGCTTCATGGGTTTGTAAATGAAAATTGCTGTTAAAAGCCTTTCCCGTCAGACTCCCGAGCATGATACCCCATGCTGCGCCGCCCAATACATCAAGCGGGTAATGTACACCCACATATACTTGAGCATAAATGATCAGTGATGCCCAGGCAAAACCGATCCAGGCCCAGCGGGGAATTTGTTTGCGGAGAGTAATAAAGAAAAAGGTTGCCATCCCAAAATGATTGGCCGCATGGTTGGATATAAAACTGTAACCGCCGCCACAGCGTTCTGCCAGCAGCCGCACATACATGGCGAAATCGGGATCATTGCAGGGCCTTAACCGTTGTATGGAATGTTTGAGCAAGTAGTTTCCGCTCATATCAGTGAGTGCAATTGTTGAAACAAAAAATATAAACCACCAGAATCCTTTATATTTAAAATTCACCAGTGCAAATACCAGTAAGAATAAGTAAAGGGGCATCCAGTAAACCGAAATGCGAAGCCAGGGCAGGAAAGCATCAAAAAAAGGATTGGTCCATTCGCTGTTCAGTGTTACAAAAACCGATTGATCCCATTTTTCCAGGCTTTCCCAGGTATTTAGAAAAGTGAGCATGGCTGCAAAAGTAGTCATCAGTCAAGAATATAAAGGGAAGCGGTTCAAAATGACCGGCAACGGCATGGCAGTCCGGGGTAAATTATTTTTTTTTGTAGTCTTTAAGGAAACCGTTTAGATGCTGCGTAAGTACAAAATACCGAAGACCCTGCTGTGGGTGATCAACCTGCTATTGATCTTTTTACTCATATTTACGGTATTCAGGCTGGTGACCTGCCTGTCGTTTAAACCCAAGACGCTATCAATAGACGAACTGGTTCCTGCCTTTCTCATGGGTGTCCGTTATGATTTACGCTGGATAGCGATCATCCTTTTGCCAGTTGTACTGTTGAGTATGGTCCCTAAGTTCTCCCCTTTTTATTCGGCAAGGAATAAAAAATGGTGGACCTGGTACCTGGCCGTTATCACCTTTATTGTGTTCTTTTTCTTTGCAGCCGATTTTGGCAATTTCGCCTATAACCAGACCCGCCTCGATGCCGGAGCGATGAACTTTGTTGAGGACCCGGGTATTTCCTGGAGAATGATGTGGCAAACCTACCCGATGATCTGGATGATACTGGGACTGTTTGTAGCGGTCTTATTTTTCCGGTGGATGTATCATAAAAGTCATTGGCGGGTAATCAGCCGCACAGATGGTTTGGGAATTCCTTATCGCCGGAAATTTTTTATCGTGGCTGCACTCATCCTGGGATTATTTATTTACGGCAGTCTTTCCTGGGCACCCCTGAGCCGGGATGATAGTTTTAGGTTCAGGGATAGTTTTAAATCATTCCTGGCCATTAATCCTTTGCAGAATTTTTTTGCTACCCTGAAATTGCGGCGCCCGGAATTCAATGAACAGAAGGCCCGGGAAGTTTTCCCCCTGATGGCGGAATGGATGCCCCTGCCGGATGCAGGAACTTTTACCTACAAGCGGATTATATCTCCCGGGAGCAATGCGCTGGAAAGCCGGCCCAATGTGGTGCTGGTGATGTGTGAGTCTTTCAGTATGTATAAAAGCAGCATGAGCGGGAACCCGCTGAACACGACACCCTATTTCAAATCACTCTGCGATAAAGGAATATTTTTCGAGAAATGTTTTTCACCGCATTTTTCTACCGCCCGGGGATTGTTTGCCATTATCACCGGCATTCCTGATGCCCAGTTATTCAAATTCTCTACCCGCAATCCCCAGGCTTTAAAGCAGAATACTATCATCAATTATTTCGAGGGCTATGATAAACATTATTTTCTTGGGGGCAGCCCGGAATTCAACAATTTCCAGGGTCTGCTGGGTAATATAGAAGGATTACAGATGCACACCGAAGGAAGCTTTCGTTCACCCCGCATTAACGTGTGGGGTATTAGTGATAAGGACTTGTTCCTGGAGGCAAACGATGTATTTAAAAAGCAGCAAAAGCCATTTTTTGCAATCGTACAGACTTCCGATAATCACCGGCCTTATATGATACCCGAGCGGGATACCGCCGAATTTGAAAGAAAGATAATTCCCGAAGAGGAATTGCTGAAGTACGGTTTCGAGTCACTGGATGAATACAATACGTTCCGGTATTCGGATTTTTGCTTCCAGCAATTCATGGAAGCGGCGGAGAAAGAATCCTATTTTCACAATACAATATTTGTTTTTATCGGGGATCATGGCGTGGCAGGAGATGCCAGCGCGGTTTACCCCCCTGCGTGGACCACCCATCGCCTGACTGATGAACATGTTCCGCTCCTGTTTTATGCCCCTTACCTGCTAAAGCCCCAGAAGAGAACAGAAGTAGTATCCCAGGTTGATGTATTACCCACCATTGCCGGTATGATCCAGCAACCCTATATCAATACAACCCTGGGTAGAGACCTGTTGGATCCGGGTAAAAAAAATAATTATGCATTTATTACCAATACTGCTGGTAAGATCGGTATGGTAACGGATGAATTCTACCTGATCAAACATCTCAATTTCCCGGACGAAGAACTTGTTCCCATTCAGTACAGCAATCATTCCTATAGCCGCCAGCAAAGAGATTCCCTCCGGCAGCGCCTATCTGCCTTTACCAGCGCCTATTTTGAAACTGCACGTTACCTGATCATGAATAACAAGTAGGGGGATAGAAATAAATTGGTCCAGGGGAAAGTTCAGGTTAACGCATCAGTTGTTCTGCCATCGCTGTACAAACGTTTTTCCTGTCCGGTTTTTTCCGAAATTCCCTTGCGGGCCACCAGGATGAGCCGGGGAGTTTTCTTCGTATCATATTTACCGAAATGGTAATCCCCAAACACTTCCTGCACCTGTAGTCCCTGGAAACTGAGCATATCCGTGAAATCGCCCAGGTTAAACTTGGCGACTTCCTCTGTAAAGGTTACCGGTTCGGACAGGCTCTCATCGTGGACCGTAATCTTTTTGTAAAAATGGAGTTCATCATCCCAGCGACGGATATCATAGCGGGTGCCGTTCAATTGTTTGGATTCGGTATAGACCAGGTTCGCCTCAGAAAAATGGGTGTTCAGGTAATCAATTACAAAAATTCCACCCGGTTTCAGGCTTTTTGCTATGGTGCGGATGGTATCATCGTGTTCCCGGCGGGTTTTAAAATACCCAAAGCTGGTAAAGAAGTTGAAGACATAATCGTAATAATTCGCAACCAGCGGGAGCCGCATATCATGCACGTAAAATTCAAGGTTCTCGGTTTCATACTGTTTGGCAAAGCGGATACTTTCTGGTGATATATCAATTCCCGTAACCATAAAGCCCATGGCTGCCAGCAGTTTACTATGGCGGCCCTTGCCACAGGCCATATCGAGCATGCGGCTGCCGGGGGCTGGTTTCAGGTGCCGGATCAGCTCATCGATAAAAGCAGAGGCTTCTTTTTCATCACGCTCAAAATAGAGCTTGTGATAAAAAGGGGAGTTGAACCAGCGGGTATACCAGGCCTGTTCCGTCATTGGAAAGTTTCAGCAAATGTAGTAACCGTAAACTAAACCTGTTGAAACTTAAAACCGTATTTTTGCTATCCGCTGCAAAACTTAACTGGCTGAGAGATAAGTTTAAGCTCCGGATAAACCAAGAACCCAAAACTTAATAATTCGCAAGTGGCATTGATCAAGAGTATATCGGGTATAAGAGGAACGATAGGTGGCAGACCCGGTGAAAACCTTACCCCTGTTGACATAGTGAAATTTACCGCCGCTTTTGGCAATATCATCACCGGCGATAAAAAAACGGCCCGGATCGTAGTAGGCCGTGACGGCCGAATGAGCGGTTCCATGGTACAGCAACTGGTGGTCAATACCCTGATCGGCCTGGGCATAAATGTTATCGACCTGGGTTTATCCACCACGCCCACTGTGGAGTTAGCGGTGAAAATGGAAAAAGCCGATGGCGGCATCATCCTCACTGCCAGCCATAATCCCAAAGAATGGAATGCATTGAAATTACTCAATAGTGAAGGGGAGTTTATCTCTGCTGAAACAGGGGCCGCTATCCTGGAGCTTGCCGCTAAAGATGATTATGTATTTGCCCCTGTTGATAAGCTGGGCCTGGTTACGGAAGATAATTCCTACCTGCAAAAACATGTGGATGCCGTATTGAAATACCCGCTGGTAAATGCCAAAGCCATTGCCAAAATGAATTTCAAAGTGGTGGTGGATGCCATTAATTCAACCGGCGCTTTGTATGTTCCGACTTTATTGCGCGCACTTGGCATAGAAGAGGTGATTGTACTGAATGCAGAAGTGAATGGAAAGTTTGCCCATAATCCTGAACCTTTACCTGAACACCTCACACAACTCAGCAACGAGGTGACGAAACAAAAAGCCCACCTGGGTATTGCCGTCGACCCCGACGTGGACCGTCTTTGTTTTGTGAATGAGGATGGCAGCTTGTTTGGTGAAGAATATACACTGGTGGCTGTTGCGGATTATGTATTGAGCAAGAAGAAAGGGAATACTGTCAGTAACATGAGCAGCACCCGGGCCCTGAAAGAAATTACCCTTAAACATGGTGGTGAATATTTTCCTTCGGCTGTGGGAGAGGTGAATGTGGTGCAGCGAATGAAAGAAGTGAACGCCGTAATTGGCGGCGAGGGGAATGGCGGCATTATCGTACCCGATTTTCATTATGGCCGCGATGCATTAATTGGTATCGGGCTGTTCCTGAGTCACCTTGCCGAACAAAAAAAAGCCATCCGTTCCCTGCGCAGGCATTACCCGGATTATTTTATTTCCAAGAATAAAATTGAATTGGAGAACGGGGTAGATGTGAAAGCCCTGTTTGATAAAATAAAAAAGAAATACAAGAAAAATCCTGTCAATACCGAAGATGGTCTTAAAATAGAATTTGACGGTGATTGGGTTCACCTGCGCACTTCCAATACCGAACCGATCATCCGGATCTATGCCGAGAGTGATTTTGAAACCAAGGCCAGTAATATCGCCATGCAGATCATGCGGGATATTAAAGAATTTATCTAAGTAAACAGCGGGCAGGAACATCGTACAGTTTCCGGGGTAAAGCAAATAATGTTTACTGGGATATGACCGGTTGCAGACCCAGTTTTTTCATAGCTTCCTCTTCATCTTCGTGGCTAATAAATAATATGATCTTCATCATGTCATTAGTCTCCTGTACAATATAACTAACATCAAATTCGATAACCTGCTCGCCGGTCTTCTCGAATTTCACAGCCCAGTGAACTGTTACCATAGCGTATTCATTGCTGATAGGGTGGACTTTTTTAGATAGAATGCGGGCCTCTTTCTGCCCAATGCTTTTGTAAAAGGCAGCGGCCCCCGCAGCTTTTTCCTCAAATTCCTTTTTGTTTTGGGCGAGGGTTCCTTTGGGTCCTGCTGAAATAAATGTATCGGCAAATTGGCGGGCAATGGCGGCCAGATCCAGCCGGTCAAAGGCTTTTTCATAATCCGCAAACAACCGGTCAAGCTTACTGCTGTCCATAATTAAATTTTAAATCAAGGCTCAAAAAAGAGGCCAGAGCATTCTCCATTTTTGGGGATAGCAGGCCGCTGCGGAATACTTATCTTTGCGGCGCTTTAATATGAACGCAGCGATGATGAACCGGATTTATTTTGACAACGCGGCTACCACGCCCATGGATCCCGAAGTAGTGGATGCCATGCTGCCCTATATGACCACGCATTTTGGCAACCCTTCCTCTATCTACTCTTATGGCAGGGAAACCCGGCTGGCTGTTGAATCCGCACGTAAAACGGTTGCAAAATTGCTGAATGCACACCCCGGTGAGATCTTCTTTACCAGCGGGGGCACGGAGAGCAACAATACCGCGATCCTTTCGGCAATACGTGACCTGGGTTGTAAACATATCATTACATCTCCTATTGAACATCACGCGGTGTTGCACACCGTGGAGCATTATAATCATGCGGACCAGGTCAGTAGCAGCTTTGTCGGCCTTTTACCTGATGGACATATTGACCTGGAGGACCTGGAGAAACAACTGGCAGAACAGGAGGAGCGTTGCCTCGTCACCCTGATGCATGCTAACAACGAAATTGGTAATCTGCTGCCCATAAAAGCTGTGGGCACAATCTGTAATAAGTACAACGCCATTTTTCATTCGGATTGTGTTCAGACAGTGGGTCATTACCCGATTGATCTCCGCAAAATACCGGTTCATTTTATCAGCGGTGCGGGGCATAAATTCCATGGCCCCAAGGGTGTAGGCATCCTTTATATCAACGACAATGTCAAAATAAAACCGCTTATTTATGGCGGGGGACAAGAACGCAATATGCGGGCGGGAACGGAAAATCTCTATGGCATAGTCGGATTTGCCAAAGCCCTGGAACTAGCCATGCTTCATCATGAAAAAGACAGCCATTATATTTTATCGCTGAAACATTATATGATGGATCAGCTTCGCCATCAAATACCGGGAGTGCAATTTAATGGCGACCAGGAAGGGAGCTGCCTGTATACGGTACTGAGTGCAGCTTTTCCCAAAACCGAAAAATCAGAGATGATTTTTTTCAATCTCGATATGAATCATATTTGTGTTTCCGGTGGCAGTGCCTGCAGCAGTGGGGCCGATATCGGCTCGCATGTGATCAGGGCGATTAATAATAACCCCAACCTGGTGACGGTGAGATTTTCATTCAGTAAGTATAATACTAAAGAAGAAGTAGATACGGTAGTGACGAAATTGAAAGAACTGATTTAATAAACCTGTTTTGAACCACTGAGTCAGGAAGACAGGAAGGCTCACGGAGAATTAGAGTATCATGCGTTTGATTCCGTCCTTCATGAGTGGCACGTGAAAGTTAATGATATACCCAAGCCGTTTACCCGTAAGTCTCAAATAGCTTAATAACTGCGCCTCCCAAACGGGATGATAATTTTCCTGCGCTTTCATTTCAATAATGACCAAGTCATCCACCAGGAGATCAATTCTTAATCCTTCATTAATAACAATGTTGTCATATACTATTTGTACGGGCCGTTGTTCAATAGCCGGGATATTACGTTTTATCAATTCATAAGTAAAACACTTTTCGTAAACACTTTCTAATAATCCCGGTCCAAAAGATTTATGGAGGTTTATAGCAATATCAACGATTTGTTTACCAAGCCAATTCTCTCTTTCCGTCAGCGGTTCAAACTCTCTCTTTGTGTTACTCAGTGACATTGAGTCTTCGTGGTTTATTTTTTAAAATTACCCGGGTTTGCCACAAAAAAAAGGGGTATTTACCCTTTTAAAATGTTTTTTTTGGATGTCTACGAAAATTCCGTAGATTTACGAAAATTTCGTAGAA
>DASUMO010000146.1:0-3927 GCA_036277695.1 Chitinophagaceae bacterium | reverse complement strand
CAGGAAACAAAAGACAGGGTAAAGGCACTGGCTGTTAAGCTGGGTTTCCAGCCAAATCCCCATGCCAGCAGTTTGCGACAGAATAAAAGCAGGACGATAGCCGTAATCATTCCCGAAATACAAAACAATTTTTTCTCCCAGGTCATGAACGGCGTAGAAGAGGTGGCCCGTCAAAAAGGGTATCATGTGCTGATCTATCTTACCCATGAAGATCATAACCGGGAAATAGATATCCTGAATGTCCTGCGCAGCGGAAGGGTGGACGGGATCATGATCTCTGTTTCGAATACCACAACCAGTTTTGAGCACCTCGAAGCGTACTATGCGTCCGGTATGCCTCTTGTTTTTTTCGACAGGGTATGTGATAAGATCGATGTGCCGCTGGTTATGACAGATGATGCGGATGCCGCTTTTAAGGGAACAGAACACTTAATTAAGGCGGGATGTAAAAAAATTGTTTTTCTCTCGCTGGCGGATAGCCTTTCTATAAGTTGCAAACGCAAATCCGGCTATTTAAAGGCTTTGACAAAACATGGTCTTGCCGGCAATGAAACGACGCTGGAATGCGGCCCGGATGATGAAATAAACCGAACGAAGATCAGAGAACTTTTGAGTAGTGACCGGAAACCCGATGGAATATTTGCCGCCGTAGAGAAATTTGCAATCAATACGTACGAGGTTTGCCGTGAACTGCGGATCTCTATGCCGCAACAATTAAAAGTGATTAGTTTTTCCAACCTGCCCGCCGCTGCCCTGTTTGAACCACCCTTGTCAACTATTGTGCAACCGGCCTATGAAATGGGTATGGAAGCGGCAGATATACTTTTTAAGATTGTGGAGAAAAAAAGCCCGCTTCCTGGTAAAAAAAAGATCACCCTACCTTCCTATATCATTGACAGGAAGTCCACGGCGAGATAAGAATCCGGAACCTGTGTTAGAGAGAAACACCCCGCTTCCAGGGAATGAAATCATCCTGTGCCAACTGCACAGCCTTGGGTATCACTTCGCCGCTGGCAACCTTTATACAAAACTCCAGGATTTCCTCACCCATCTGCTCTATCGTTTTCTCGCCGGAGATAATGGGTCCTGTGTCAATATCTATGATATCGGACATTCGTTTGGCCAGCTTTGAATTGGTAGATAATTTAATTGTAGGCGAAACCGGGTTTCCGGTAGGTGTACCGAGGCCAGTTGTAAAAAGAATCAAGGTGGCCCCCGAAGCAGCTTTACCAGTGGTGGCTTCCACATCATTACCAGGCGTACAAACCAAGCTTAACCCGGTTGCGATTACCGGTTCAGTATAATCCAACACTGAAACAACAGGTGAAGTACCTCCTTTCCTGGCTGCCCCGGTCGACTTGATCGCATCAGTGATCAGTCCATCCTTAATATTTCCCGGGGAGGGATTCATGTGAAATCCCGAGCCCACCTGGCGGGCCTGCTGATCATAGGACTCCATTAAACGGATAAACTTATTGGCTGTTTCTTCATTGATACAGCGGTCAATCAAGTCCTGCTCCGCTCCGCATAATTCAGGAAACTCGGCCAGTAATATTTTTCCACCTAATGCTACCAGCATATCGGATGTATGCCCTATTGCAGGGTTGGCAGAAATACCGCTGAACCCATCGCTTCCACCGCATTTTACACCAATGCACAAAGCGCTTAGTGGAGCAGGTGTTCTATTTTGTTTATTGATTTCAATAAGTCCTTTGAAAGTCTGGCGAATAGCGTCGGTTACTAATTGCTCTTCACTTTGCACCTGTTGTTGCTCGAATATTAATAAAGGTTTGTCAAATGATGGATTGCGGTTCTTGAGATCAGCAAGGAAATTTTTCACCTGCAGGTGCTGACAACCCAGGCTTAATACGGTAACCCCGCCCACATTCGGATGATCGGCATAGGATGCCAGTAAAGCACTCAACGTAGCAGAATCCTGTCTTGTACCGCCACAGCCCCCGGAATGGTTTAGGAATTTAATGCCATCCACATTCTTGAAAAAACGATCTGTACTCCGGGTTGTTGCCGGGTTCAGGCTAACCTTATCAATATCCTCGCCTGCTTTATAAGCTTCAAACAACTGATGGGTAAACTGTTTATACCGGTCTGTTACCGCATAACCCAGTTCATTCCAAAGACCCTCTTTAATCACATCAAGGTTCCGGTTCTCACAAAAGACGGTAGGGATGAATAGCCAATAATTTGCTGTGCCTACTCGACCATCATTTCTTTTAAATCCCTTGAATGTCTTATTAGCAAAATGAGAAATATCCGGGGGTTGCCAGTTACGTTGAATACCCCGGTAGCCATATTTTCCGGCAGCATGTTTGGTATTAGCAGTGGTCATGGCTTTTCCCCTGGACACATCAAACTGTATTTTCCCTACCAGCGTCCCGTACATGATCACCTCATCACCCGCATGCATGTCCCTTATAAAAAATTTGTGTTTGGCCGGAACATTCTCCTGCAATTGAAAAGCAAAGCCATTATAGTTTACAACTGTGCCGGAAGGCAGGTCCTTCAAGGCAACCAGCACATTATCATCCGGATGAATCTTTAAGAAAGACCTATGCTCTTCTTCTATCCTGCTTTTTTCCTGGATTTCTTTTTCCATCAAAATATTTTTTACCCGCTACCTAATGAGTTAACCAATTTTCTTATTTACTTCTTTCTCCGAAGTCCTTTTTCCTTTCCTGGATGATCCCTAACTGTTAATGACTTATGAAATGGCTCGTGTGAATTTGAGCTTGCGGCAAACAGTTAAATGGTTGAAAACAAACGGGATTTTCTTATTGTACCGGTATTTGTAACAAATAAAGAAATAATGTGCATAAGCCTGTTTTACCTAATTGTCTTATCATTCAACAATTTTAGCATGGCTCATTAAAAAGCTAATGAAATAGGCATATCGCCCCCGGTCTGATAATAGCTGAGCAGTGGGGTTCATTTGGTAAGAACTGGGATTCCGGGAACGATTGCGTAGATTTTTTGCTCTATTTTTTACCGTAAATCCTGCCCAGGAAATGGCGATTTTAACGATACCTGGCTAATAATCATCCACTTACGAAAAAAGACTTTTACGGAAACGTTTCCGGACATTTTTTTAATACCTAGATATCTTATAAGCTATATTGACATCCAAATCGCGTTTTTTCCACTTTTCGGGTAAAGATTGCTTAATAACGAAAACTTGCTTGTATGAGACCCCAACTATTAAAAGTGTCCAGGGAACCCCAGCATTCCTTTAGCGTCAGGAGGGATCTTGTTCCCTATATAAACAATCGCTGGCATTATCACGCCGAAGTTGAACTGATCCATTTTAAAAAAGGTGAGGGCACACAGTTTATCGGCGATAGTATCAAACAATTTAAAACCGGGGATGTGGTTCTGGTAGGTTCCAACCTTCCCCATTACTGGCGTTTTGATGATATATATTTTGAGGAAAATTCACAGGTATCGGCCGACGTGAGGGTAGCACATTTCTGCGAGGATTTCTGGGGAAGCCAGTTCCTGCAATTACCGGAAAACATTCATATCAAAGCTATCCTTGAAAAGGCTAAACGCGGGTTACAGGTCACCGGCAAAACCCGGCAGAAAGTTGCAGAACTGCTTGATTCATTGCTCCTGACCTCGAACAGCCAGCGGATCATTTTACTAATGGAAGCGCTGGATTTAATTGCTTCCTGCAAACAATTGACCACTTTATCGTCCCTTGGTTTCAAGTACGATCCTCTCAGGGATGATAAAGACCGCATCAACGCCATTTACGAATACAGTATAAAGAACTTCAAACGTCCTATCCAGCTTGAGGAAATTGCAGGAGTGGCCAACATCAGTCCCAATTCTTTTTGTCGTTACTTCAAATCAAAAACAAGGAAAACCTATTCACAGTTCCTTATTGAACTCCGGGTAGGCCATGCCTGCAAA
>DASUMO010000145.1:0-12553 GCA_036277695.1 Chitinophagaceae bacterium | reverse complement strand
AGCTAATAAGGCTAATATTGCTGTATTAAATAAGTGTTTCATATGTTTAGGTTAAGATATATGCTGTGTGAAAACGGTTGCTGTTTAAATCTTTCCATATGTGATAATGATATTGACCTATAAATACCACCCCTGATTATTTTAATTGTTGATGACTACAATGACATATTGTTTTATTGTACAAATACCGAATTGGCTGCATTAAGGTCTGGGATGCCGATTGCTACACCATTTTTCCAGAGAGATGCCGTTCCATTATAATCGTATTTATTTCCAACGACATAAACAACACTGATTGCCGACCTGGCTCAGGATCATTCATGCAATTATTCAATGTCCTGAGTAATCAATCTCATCAAAAAAAGTTGAAAAAATTTTTCACTTTTATATTCCAATCAATAAATGATTTTTATATCCGGGGTATCATTCTCATCATTGCCTGAGAATGAGTAAATCCACAAGTCGCCATTATCAATATCAAATCCATAGTCATGATTGACTGTCCATGGCGAAACTATTTCCTCCCAAATATTGGTATTGTCTCTTTTAATAAAGACCTTGAAGGATGTACCGGCAGGCAGATGAGTATATAAATCGGGAATAAATATCAACCAGATATAATTGAATCCCCATCTCTGATCACTGAAAATTTTTTCACTCGCATATATTTTATTAACGGTAACAGTAGTGGTGTCTTTATCAAATAGTCCCGGGGAATCCGTCACAGTTAATTCAAACTGATAAATACCTTCTGCAAGATTTGTTGCCGGTGCCTGTACTGAATTTGCATTCACTATATTGAATGATGAAGGCCCTGAAATTTTTTCCCATTGCCATGCAGTAATTCTTCCGTCCGGATCGTTGGATGCTGAGCCATCCAATAAAATGCTGTCGGTTGGTAATGTGATGGTCTGATCCGGGCCTGCAACAGCAATGGGTGATGTATTTGTATTACTTGTTGGCGGCTTGGGTGGGCAAGTTTCGCAGTGCGGTTTTCTGCATGAGGAAAAAATAAAACCAATAGTTAGTAAGGTTAATGACGCTGTTTGAAAAAACTGTTTCATACATCTTCATTTTATTTGATACATACGAAAAAGATTTTAACCACTTGCTTACTCTTCCCTGAAAGCATGCGTAAATACATAATTGGCAATTTGTTTTCCCATCTCTTCACCATCAACTACTGATTTTCTGAAATAGAAGCCGCCGTAAATTTTGGAGATCGAATTTTCCCTGGCTGCTGCGGAAAAACTGTTATAATGTCTTGTCATATCCGGCAGCCTTGTACTGGTAAGATCAAAGGAGTATTCATCCGTTCCGAAGAATAATCTCAATACTTCAGCCGCAGCACCGCCATTCATTGCAAAACTGGAAGGGTATTCCGGCACCGGCGGTGTGTAAACAGTGAATAGAGGGTTGGCATTGGGCACTTCGGTGAGGCTTGGGAGCCAACTGGCATCACCGGCAGTATTGGAGTTACCATCGTTAGTCCCCAGCCGTATTGCAGTTTCCGGCCGCCAGAAATAAAAATGATATTTAGCTTCCATCGCAGAATTCATTCCATCCGCCAACGCCGTATGCACCAGGGCAAAGAGGCGGGCGGTTTTCCAGGCATCCAGCTTTTTGCTGCTGATAATATTCCTGGTCAGCGCATTCCAGATCAGGGAAGGCCTGTTGTCCTCCCAGAAGAAAGCAATCCCTGACTCTTCAGCAGTGCGGGTATGACCTGCTCTTGCTCCTTTTGTTTTTACTTCATTATAATCAGCGGTATAAGCGTCGGAGTTTACAGGGTCAGGTCCGGCTGGCCTGAACTGATCATTGCTTTGCACCACAAATGGTTTTAGCACTGTTCCCCAATTTGGTATTTGCTTGGTACTAGACAGGTTCAAAACGGGATTTGACCAAAACAGGGTGATGCGATACTCTCCGGGATCATCACCTTCTGCCGGACTCGTTGCGCTGGTGATCACCTGTGCAATACCATCGTTGGCACGATTGGCAATGACCGCATCAGCAGCCTGTTTGCCCACTGCTATGCCCAGCTCTTTGCTTTCGCCATCGGGAATGGTGGCCAGACTTTCGCTATACCAGGTGTCCAATGGAAAAGCGGCACCGAGGTTCAACCCTTTCAATACCCAGTAGGCTGCGCTGGCTACGGCTGCATCGGGGTTGGCAAATTGCTCCCGTGCATTCAGTAGCGCAAACCGCTGGTATTTGGGTTTGATGGCATTAAGTGCATCATGCACTGCAATCTGGGTGATGGCATAAAAACGAGACCTGATGGGCTGTGGATTCCATGTAGTAGCAACGATGTTGGTTTTATCATTCCAATACATGACCATATTATTTTCAACAAAGCCCGGGTCATCTGGCTTTTTACTTTGCATTCCTTCTTCGCTTGTACTTCGTTCAGGCAATTGTTGTGTTTCTTTTTGACAGGAGACAATTGAGAGAACAAGGATAAAGACAGTTGCCCATAACGACCTGTGACAAAGTTTCATGGTTAATGATTTTTGAGTGATTGGTTTGGTTTCAGGCTAAAACTATTTTTTTTAAATCCTGTTTTTGAGGAAATGCGACTAACGAAGGATGCACAGGCATGGAGAAGTGATGCTACAGGCTTTACAGTTTTACTAAGGTGACATCGCCACCTTTATCTGCGATAAAATACTTTCGTCGTGCCTGAACTGATTCCCGGCGCAGAAGGCTTTTAATCCCCGATGAAAAAGGTTATATTTAATTGACCAGCCATTTATGAACTTGCAGGACTTTATATTTTCCGAAAAAAGAAGTGACCGCATAAAACAGCATCTGGTGTTTTGGGCTATCTGGTATCTCTATATAATACCTACACATGCAGGCGCCCCGTTGGGGAGTCCGGAAATGGCCACCTTTCAACATCTCCCGAACACGTTTTTGGAAAGTGCTTTTACTGTGTTTACACAGGCGCCAACGGTTTATATCATGCTTTACTTTGTATTTCCAAAATTTATTTTGAAGAAAAAATACCTGGAGTCTCTTTCATTGATAATATTACTTGGGGTTGTAACTTTTGCGTTTAATTTTTTTGTTCAGTCTAAGGTAATGCCGCATTTCCTTGCATGGCTATTGCCCGATAACCAGGTTCCCAAAACATCTCGAAGTGAGGGCCTGTCATTTTTTTCCGGTGTTATGGGCGTTAATAAAGCGGCCTTTACCATCACCGCCAGTGCGTTAATGCTGAAGTTTGGCAAGCATTGGTATCATAAGGAACATCGAAATTTACAGTTGCAAAAAAAGAACTCCGAAGCGCAATTGCAATTGCTCACCGCCCAGGTGCACCCGCATTTTTTGTTCAATACGCTCAATAATATTTATTCGCAGGCGCAAACAGAATCTCCCAAAAGCTCAAAGTTGATCATGGGCCTATCAGATATGCTACGTTTTATTTTATATGAAGGACAAAAACAATTAGTACCGTTGAAACAGGAATTGACACTGATTACCGAGTACATCAACCTTGAAAAAATACGCTATGGAAATAAATTGGATGTACATGTATTAACACCCGATAAACCCGGTGACCTTTATATAGCCCCCTTACTCCTGCTTCCTTTTGTGGAGAACTGTTTCAGGCAGGACGCCAGCAATATGTTACAAACCCCCTGGGTCAATCTTACCGTAGAGTTAAAAGATGCCACGCTGGTGATGAAGCTGATGAATGGTAAACCACCAGTACCGGAAAAGGAATTTGGCAAAGAAGATATTGGCATCAGGAATGTACGCCAGCGGTTGGAACTTTTGTATAAAGACAAATATGAATTGCAGATACGGGAAGATGAGGAAGTTTTTGTGGTTGACCTGGAAATAGAATTAATAAGAATGGAGAACAAGGAAGACCATGCAGCGGCACTATCATCTGAACAACCATTTTCATTAATAGTTTGAGGACAGATAAAAACTAATTGTACTACACTATTATGCTAATTGTAGAATGAGTGCCTTTATTGATAACAAGTTTATTTTTTCTGATGCACCCCGGTATCGGATCAAACGGCATTTGTTGTTCTGGGTTTGTATGTGGGTACAGTTTTTCATATCGCATGCAGCCAATCCTTATGGAGGTACTGATATCTCTTACTTCCGGTATCCCGGCTTCACATTTATAGAAACATGGCTGTTAATCATTGCGCAGGTCCCGATTGTTTATACAATGTTGTATATCATCCTGCCAAAGCTTATACTCAGAAAAAGATATTTTTTGGGCCTTTTTGCAATTATAGTGCTTTGGTATTTAGTCGGTATGTTGACGCTGTATTTTATGGGCAAAATACTACCGCAATTACAGGCGATATTCCTCTCTCCGGGAAACCGGCCAACTATGCCGAGAAGGGCAATGTCGTCCTATTGGATGACCGTAATGGCCACTAATAAAGGAGCATTCACCGTATCCACTATCGCCCTGATGCTGAAGTTTGGCAAGCAATGGTACCATAAACAATACCGCAATCTTCAATTGCAAAAAGAGAATACGGAAGCCCGAATGCGGTTGCTCACTGCGCAGGTACATCCTCATTTTTTATTTAACACACTTAACAATATTTATTCGCAGGCGCAAACAGAATCACCCAAAAGCTCAAAAATGATAATGGGTCTTTCGGATATGTTACGCTATATTTTATATGAAGGTCAAAGACCTTTAGTCCCTTTACAACAAGAGTTGATGATGATAACCGAGTACATCAACCTTGAGAAGATTCGTTATGGCAATAAGCTGGATGTACATCTGCAGATTCCGGATAAGACTGATGATACTTATATTGCTCCGCTGTTATTGCTCCCTTTTGTTGAGAATTGTTTTAAACACGGCACCAGCCATATATTGCAAAACCCCTGGATCAACCTTTCCCTGGAATTAAAGGACGCCACACTTGTAATGAAGCTAATGAATGGAAAAACCCGGGTTGCAGTAAATGGTCAGAATAATACAGGCATTGGTATAAGGAATGTTCGGCAAAGATTGGAATTACTGTATAAAAATAAATATGAATTGCAGATAAGGGAAGATGAAGAGGTTTTCGTTGTCGATCTGCGAATTGAATTAATTAGAAATAAAAGTAAAGACCGGCCTAATACACTATTATACCCACAATCAACGATTGCAAATGTCTAACATAAAAGCTTTACAAATAAAATGCATCATCGTGGATGATGAACCCATGGCAAGGGATGTGGTAAGGAGATATATTCAAAAAATTCCTACACTTAAGTTAACAGGCGAATTTGGTAACGCCATTGACGCCACTATCTTCTTACAGGAACAATCTGTGGATATGATCTTTCTTGACATCAGAATGCCGCAGTTAAGCGGAACAGATTTTGTAAGAAGTCTTCGGAATGTGCCTAAAATTATTTTCACGACAGCTCATAAAGAATATGCGCATGAGGGATTTGAATTAGATGTGACCGATTATTTATTAAAACCCATACGATTTGACCGCTTTTTAAGAGCAGTAAATAAAGCATTTCCTCAAAAAGCACAGGAGATTGAAACGCATGGATCGGTTATTAATGAGGAAAATAAACCAGCCACCTCTTTTATTTACCTGCGTGTAGATCGTAAAATGATAAAAGTATTGCTGGATGATATACTTTATATTGAAAGTGATAAGGACTATGTAAAAGTATTTACAGAAAAGGGATTTATCATCACAAGACAAACCATTGCATCCGTGGAAGCGATGTTGTCTGAAAGCCAGTTTATCCGCATCCATCGGTCATATATCGTTTCATTAAATAAACTAAAGTGTTTTACGGCAGAATCCGTAGAGATTGGCAATAAGGAACTACCTATCGGGAAACTTTACCGCAATAATTTTCTGAAGCTGCAGGGTAGCTGAGTATTTTGATTTGAAAGAATAGTTGATTGAATCTTATCAAAATGAAACCAATGGCTATGATAAAAATTGGACTCCTTTTACTGCTTTCAATATTCTGCAATTATGCTTTGGCACAATACGCCGGGTCTGTAACTGGCACGATCACAGACAATCAAACTCTCAAAGTTTTGTCCGGAGCAACAGTTTCAATCAAGGGAACAGCGATCTCAGCAGTGACAAACAACGAAGGTAGATTTAGTATCAAAAAATTGAAAGCCGGTAAGATTGTTCTTGTAATCACCTATATTGGTTATGAGACAAAAGAATTGCCGGTAACTGTTACGGATGGCATTTCACTGATGGAAGATATCGCATTGACCCCTGCTTATAAAACAGGAGATGATGTTGTTGTTTCAGCCTCCAGGCGGCCTGAGAAAATTACAGATGCTCCCGCCTCTATCCAGGTTATTGGTAAAAAAGAACTGGAACAATTCACTGGTTCCAATACATTCGAATTATTGTCGAAAGTACAGGGCGTTGAATTTGTCCGTACCGGAGTTGATTATGCTTTGATCAATGCCCGTGGCATGAATAACGCTTTCAATAATAAGATATTTCAATTGGTGGATGGCCGTAATAGTATTACGCCGCTAAGCGCCAGTCTACCGATGCAAAACGGATTTACATTGGCAAAAGACGATATTGAAAGAATTGAGGTAGTACTGGGTCCGCAAACGGCACTTTACGGCCCCAATGCCCATAATGCTATAATTAATTTTATCACCAAAGACCCCAGAAGCTCACAAGGTACTACGGTTGCCTTGAGTGGGGGTAACCGATACCAGTTCAGCGGTCGTTTTCGCCAGGCAATCAAGGTTAATGATAAATGGGCCTATAAACTAAGTGGCGAGTATGCAGTAGCGAAGGAGTTTGAATTCTATGATAGCGTATATGCTGGTGGAGGGCCCAACAATTATTATGGTCCAATAGTTGGTATACCCGAGAGAAATGTCAATTTTGATATCAGGCATATTCGCGGCGAAGCCCATGTTTATTATAACGTAACGCCGGATGCGGATATTATTATTTCGGCAGGAGGCAGTAATAATAATTTTTTCAATACGCATACAGCGGGCCGTCTCCAGGTTAAAGGAATGAAGTACGGTTTTCTCCAGGGGCGCTACGTTTCAAAACATGTATTTCTGAATATATATAATACCTGGGCGACTATTGGTAATTCGTATAACCTGAACCCACATACAATGGACTACTGGAACAGGACCCACAGTTCGGCAACAAGCGGACCATTCAGAAGATTAACACCCGAAGAGGCTGAAATAAATGCTATGCGTTACGGCATACGTGTAAAAGAAAATTCGGAACGATTCAACGGCGAGGCACAATACAATACGAAATTTGAAAAAGCAGGTTTGTTCCTCGTTACTGGATTTTCTTACCAGAAAGAAAGGCCCCATGCTTATGGTATTGCACTCGTGGATAGTTTCAAGCGAATAGACATTACACAATACGGAGCGTCTTTACAGCTGGAGAAATCGCTGCCATGGTCGCTAAGATTTGTAGCCGCATCCCGGTGGGATTATCACAGCAATTTTGGAAATTTCTTTTCTCCCAAATTTGGCTTAGTTAAAAAAATTGCTGATGGAACTATCAGGATTACCTGGGGCCGGGCCTATTCCATGCCCACTATTATTTTTCAATATGGAAATCTCAATAACCTTTTTTATGGAAACGGAGAAGGCATAACCTATATACCTAACAGCACAAAGATGAGTGATTCTGTGCGAAGCGTTACATCGCCTTTAAAACCTGAAGAGGTGAGCACATGGGAATTGGGCTATAAAGGAACAATCGCTAAAAATTTATATGTGGATATTAATGGTTACTATGGCAAGAGTAAAAATTTTTTCAGCCCATCGGTAGCTGTCCCAGGCAGGGCATTGTTAATAGGGGATGTAAAAGCAACACCGCTGTTCCCCGGCCAGGTGATGAATGATGATACCTTGAGGAATGCTTCGTTCGTAACTGTCTTCAATTTTGGTATTGTAAAAGTGTATGGAGTGGATGCCGGCGTCTCATACCAGTTCAATAAAAGTATCAACCTTGCCATCAAGTATTCATGGATCGGGTCAGACATAACAAAAGGTAACATGGATAATGATGCGAACAAAGATGGTTATGTGGCAGCTGATGAAAAAAGTCTCAACACCGCTTCAAACCGGGCACACGTAATTCTAAATTTTCAAAACCTCTGTAAACAAAAACTATTCGTAAACATCTCGGCACGTTATGTAGAGCAATTTGATTTCTACAGCGGCAACCAGATCGGTACAGCAGTTGGTGAAGGAAAAAGAGGAGTGGTGAAAGGTCCTAATGGTATTAATTATATTAAAAATTTTGACCGGGGCCCGCTAGGTGGTTTTACTTCATTTGATATAAGTGCCGGTTTCAAATTCAATAGTATGCTTTCAGGGGGAATAAATATTACCAACCTGTTTGATACTGAACAACGGGAATTTGTAGGATCGCCTTCCATTGGCAGGTTGATCATGTTTGAGCTGAAAGTCCGGGTGCCGGGGGGCAAAGAATGACAAACTACCCTATCGAAGGGCTTCCAATCGCTTAAACGCATCAATCGGTGGAAATCCCGCCGCTGGTGACAATCAGTCCATCCTCCTTATCTTCGTGCCCTAAATTTTGAACCCACATGTCAAAAGCTTGGAAGACCTACCAGGAAAAGAATAAAGACCGTTTTTTGAATGAAATGCTTGAACTCCTGCGTGTTCCCTCGGTCAGTGCCCGGAGTGAACATAAGCCGGACATGGTGGTCTGCGCCGAACTCGTGAAACAACGCCTGCTCGATTCCGGTTGTGATCATGCCGAAGTGATGAATACGGATGGTCACCCGGTGGTTTTTGGAGAAAAAATTATCGACCCCTCCAAGCCTACCGTGCTGGTCTATGGTCACTATGATGTGCAACCGCCTGAACCCCTTGAACTCTGGAACAATGGCCCTTTTGACCCGGTTATTAAAGATGGAAAAGTATATGCGCGCGGATCGGCTGATGACAAGGGCCAGTTTTATATGCATGTCAAAGCCCTGGAGACCATGGTAAAAACCAATACCATGAACACCAATATAAAATTTCTGATTGAAGGGGAAGAGGAAGTTGGTTCCCCCAACCTCGGCAAATTCGTGGCTGCCCATAAAGACATGCTGAAGGCCGATGTGATCCTGATCAGCGATAGTTCTTTGCTCAGCATGGAAAACCCTTCGCTGGATATTGGTGTCAGGGGCCTTTCCTATATCCAGGTAGAAGTCACCGGTCCCAACCGGGACCTGCATAGCGGTACCTATGGCGGGGCCGTTGCCAATCCCATCACTATCTTGGCTCAAATGATCGCCAGTTGCCACGATAAAAAGAATCATATTACCATTCCCGGCTTTTATGATGATGTGGCAGTTCCCACCAAAGAGGAAAGGAAATTATTGAAGAAAGCGCCCTATGATGAAGAAGAATATAAGGCCGACCTGGGTGTAAAGGAATTATGGGGAGAAAAAGGGTTTACCACCTATGAAAGAACGGGCATCCGTCCCACCCTTGAAATAAACGGTATCTGGGGCGGCTATACTGGTGAAGGTGCGAAAACCGTATTACCCTCAAAAGCCTATGCGAAAATATCCGCCCGGCTGGTGCCGAACCAGTCTTCTGAAAAGATCACGGATATATTACTGAATTACTTCAAGTCCATTGCCCCGCCTTCTGTTACGGTAAAAGCCGAATTGCATCATGGTGGTGAGCCCTATATGACACCGATTGACAGTAAGGGTTATTTGGCTGCAGCCAAGGCCCTGAAAACAACCTTTGGCAAGAAGCCCATCCCTGTGCGGGGTGGAGGCAGTATACCTATTTGCTCTATCCTGGAAAAAGAATTAGGGATCAAGATTATTTTCATGGGTTTTGGACTGGATAATGATAACCTGCATAGCCCCAATGAAAAATTTAATTTAGAGAACTACTATAAGGGAATAGAAACGATCCCGTATTTTCACAAGTATTTCACCGAAAGTTGATCCTTAGATTTCTATCCTAATTTTGAAGCATGGTGCGGTATCGTTATCTGCTACTTTTAGGTTCCAGCTTTATTTTTCACAGCTTTTCCGTTTTGGGGCAACAATCTGACACCATTTATTTCAATTCCAAATGGCAGGTTTGTGATGAGCCAATTGCTTCCTATTACCGGGTTGGCCAGGTACAAATTGATAGCGAGGTTTATTTTAGGGGTCCTGTAAAAGATTACTACCTGGATGATGTGTTACAAATGGAGGGACTTTATTCACCAATCGGACAGAAGCATGGTCGGTTTGATTTTTACTATCCCAACGGGATACTCCAGGCAAGCGGAGATTTCAGGGATGATCGACAATTTGGGATTTGGGAATATTATTATGATGATGGTAAGTTGAAATCGAAGATTGACTACCCAGGTTTGGGCAATTCTTTTACGGTGCTCGAATTCTATGATAAAGCCGGCAAATCAAAGACAAAGGATGGAACGGTTTCATTTGAAATTCCCGGTACCGACGGAGTCTATCCCTTTCTCATCAGGGGCGAATTCAGGAATAAAAAACGACACGGCTCCTGGTCTTATTACACGGCTTCCTACTGGAAAAAAGAAGCCCTTAAAATCCGCGAGAAATATGATGATGGCGTATTAAAAAAAGGGCAGGTATTTGGCCCGGCGGGTGATGTACTTTATAGTTATAGGAATGAACCCCGTCAGGTTCTGATCGAATACATAGATAAGTTTGCGAATACCGAATTATTTTCAACGGACCCCTTGAGTTTTATGCGTGGCTCAACCGGTACCTTGATCGACTTTCTGATGAACCAACCTAAACCGGGGATTAGCGCTACCGGTGCATCGTTTCAAGAATCCATGTTAAAAGTTTTATATATCCTGAACGGGCGTGAAGTGTCTTCCCTGTTCCGGGAAAAAACAAAAAGATATTCGGGCCGATTGGATTTTTACCTGGATGACTCAGGCAAAATGTCAAAGATTGATGTCAGCGGTAATATCAACGATCAGGAAAAGAAAGGGTTGATTTATGTTGCAGATAAATTCAAGGACTTACAGCTCCCGTCGATCGAAAATGTAGGTATCGAAACATATCACCGTGTGCATTTCTATACAATTGATTTTCGGGACTACGTACAGGGAGATTTCCTCCAGTTCTAGCGACCCACAATGATTTTGTTTACCATGATACCTTATGAACAGATGGAACCAAAAATTCGTGAAGTCTTTAAAAAACTTAGATGATGGCAACTGGTGAAAAACTGCGCCTCGATAAATATCTATGGGCCATCCGGCTGTTTAAGACAAGGACCCTGGCTGCTGTTGCCTGCGATACAGGGAAAGTAAAATTCAAAGGCGCCCCGGCCAAAGCAGCCAAACAGGTAGCCATCAACGATGAATACGAGGTTAAAACAGAAGCTAAACGCTGGCGGATCAAGGTAACCGGTCTCCTGCATGCCCGGGCTAAATATGAAATAGCGATTAAATACTATATTGACATAACGCCAGCCGAAGAAATAGAAAGACTGCAGTACCAGGCAGCCAGTTTTCATACGGGTAAAAGACCCAGCAAAATCGGCCGGCCCACTAAAAAAGAAAGAAGAGACCTGGATGAATTCCTGGGATAAGAAAGGATTCCTCAATAAAAAACGAAAGCTGTCCACCACCCGGACAGCTTTCAACCACAACACACCGTATGAAAAAAACTAAGAATTATTCATTTGCTTTTTTAGCTGTTCGCAGGATTGACGGGCCTCTTCATTGGTTGGGTCTATATCCAACAGTTTGTCAAACCAGTCCAGGGCTTTTGCATAATTTTTTCTTTTTTGCTGTTCATACCTGCCCAACCAGGCATAAGCCTTGGCCAGGATATTTTTGTTGGCCTTGATATTCTGCTCTCCTATTTCCACCACTTTTTCATAATTCAAATAAGCCAGTTTACGTTCAGGATCCGACTCTGACTGGCCATTTACCTGCGCCAGCCAGAAAAATTCATATATGTTATCATCGCTTCCCATTATATAATGATATTCTTTCATCACAGATAATATTATTGCCTACTGTGCAGGGGCTATCGTCAATACCGGGATATTGGATGCCCGGTAAATATTCTTCCCCAGCCATTTGCTAAATATCCCGCTGATCACCGATTCCCTGCCGGGATTCACAACGATCAAATCCGCCTGAACGGTTTTGGCATATGCCAGTGCATCCGCGCCTACCGTGTTCCCTTTGCCCGGTGTGCAATACACTTTTACGTTCGCATATTCCCTTAATAACTGGTAAGCCATGGTCAGGCACCTGACATCCTTTTTCTCTCCCGTGTTGGTATCCATATCCCGCTGTCCTGTAAGATGGATGACCCCGTTAAACTTCTTAACCAGGAAGGTGGCCATTGTCAGTTTGCGAATTGGTAAAACATCTATTACCGGTACAACGATATTGATAATATGCGATGCTTCAAGCTTCCTGGTAATCGTTAACACCGGGCACTGGGTCTGTTGTACTAACCGGTTAATATTAATTTTTTGAAGCAGAGGTTTAAAAATTCCATCCCTTAACCGGGGGATTACAACAAGATCTATATGTTCAGCAAT
>DASUMO010000144.1:0-19110 GCA_036277695.1 Chitinophagaceae bacterium | reverse complement strand
GTCTCGTTTCTGGGTATGGATAAAGTCGCCGAATTTTTTGGGATCCTTTACAAAAAATATCGGGGTGTTATTTCCAACCAGGTCCCAGTTCCCATCTTCCGTATAAAATTTTAAAGCGAATCCACGGGGATCCCTTTCTGTGTCGGCACTGCCTTTCTCACCACCCACCGTGGAGAAGCGCAGGAATGTCCTGGTTTTCTTTCCAACATGACTGAAAATTTTTGCCCGGGTATATTTGGTGATATCATGGGTAACCGTAAACGTGCCGAAAGCCCCGCTTCCCTTGGCATGCACCACTCTTTCGGGAATGCGCTCGCGGTTGAAATGCATCATCTTCTCGTGCAATATAAAATCCTGTAACAGCAGGGGACCTCTGGGGCCGATACTCATGGTATTCTCATTTTCATAATAAGGAATACCGGAAGCAGTCGTTAATTTTTTTTGTTCGCTCATACTATAATTTTTTTGATGGTTAAGCCGGATACAAAAGTGAGGGATGGCAGTTAATAAATCAAATTGATTAATTTTATGCTCTCATAGTCAAAATCTATATGACTCTCGTACAACTGGAATATATAATCGCCGTCGATACCTGGCGGCATTTTGCCACGGCAGCCACCCATTGTTTTGTCACCCAGCCAACGTTAAGCATGCAGATCCAAAAGCTGGAGGAAGAACTGGACATAAAAATTTTTGACCGGAGTAAGCAACCGGTTGTTCCAACGGAAATTGGAACAGAAATAATAGACCAGGCCCGTAAGATCGTCGCTGAAAAAAACGCCTTACTGGAATCGGTCCAAAGCAAAAAAGGGATGCTGGTTGGGGAACTGAGAATTGGGATCATCCCTACCCTCGCTCCCTATCTTTTACCCCTGTTCATACAGCCATTTACCAAAAAATATCCGGCTGTCAGGCTGGTGGTCCACGAAATGATGACAGAGCTGATCGTGGCGCGCCTCCGCGAAGGAAAGATTGATGCAGGCATCCTCGTCACTCCTTTGCAGGAAGCCGGGATCCGGGAATATATTTTGTTTTATGAAGAACTGATGGCCTATGTATCCCGGAAAAATGCTGTTTATGAAAAAACCTATGTGTTGCCGCAGGATATAGATCCCAACAAATTGTGGCTACTGGAGGAGGGGCATTGTTTCCGTTCGCAGATCGTCAACCTTTGTGAATTGCAGAAGATCAGCCGCGACAGCCATCATTTTGACTATGAAGCGGGGAGTATAGAAACCCTGCGTCGGATGGTAGAAATGAATGATGGCATCACCATTATCCCGGAACTGGCCACCCTGGATATGCCCTTCAAACAAACCCAGCTGATCCGGCATTTTAAAAAACCTGCGCCTATGCGCGAGGTAAGCCTGGTGGTGCACCGCAACCTGGTTAAAAAAAGGCTGATCGATGTGCTTCGCCAGGAAATACTGTTAACCGTGCCGGAAAAAGTAAGGAAGAATAAAACCGCCCATATTGTTCCTGTGTAATTTGCGATTCCGTTATCGTTGTAAAAGGGAATCGAGACGGGATATTGTTTGGGGAAACTGGTACAAATCATTGTGCCTGCCTTTTTCAATGGTAATAAACTCATCTTCCTGTTTCAATAAGGGCAATAACCGCCGGGCATTCCGGTAGGCTATGACTTTATCCCTGGTTCCGTGAAAAATAGTCACGGGTGCTTTTACCAATGGCAGGTAGCGGTAGGTGGGAAGCTGGTAATGCAGCAATTTGTTTACGGGGTAAATGGGTAAATAATGCTGGATGACAGAAGGAAAATCATAATAGGGCGTTTCCAGTACCAGCCTACGGCAAGCCTCCCGCGAAGCGAGCCAGGCAGCAATACCCGTTCCCATACTTTTTCCATAAATGATAATACGATCGGGAGCGAAACGGCTGCGGGCCAGTTTATAAACCTGGGCCGACCAGGCATAAAGGATTTTTTCTGTGAACTTACCTGTACTCTTCCCAAAGCCAGGGTAATCGATCATCATGACTTCATAACCATGCCTTGTGAAATAAGGCGGGTATTTTGCATACCACCCGATATTTTTTTTATTACCGTGAAAATAAAGTACGATGCCCTTTGGAACCGGGTCGGCTGCTTTAAATCTCACCAGGCTGAGCGTATCCTTTTCATTAATCGCGATGCTGATGTCCTGGTGCGGTATGCTGAAGTCAAAGCGGTGATCTCTTTTTAACTGGACCGGGTGAAAAAGGATGGCATCCTGTAACAAATAGAGTGCAACCCCTCCCGCTACATATACCAGCGTTATGATCAACAACCATTTTCGGATCCTTTTCCATTTCATTGTTATACCGGCTCCTGCTGAGCGGGGTAAAAATAAGAAAAGCGGTTAGCTATTAATGCTATGAACAGGCATTTATTGGCTAACCGCGGAGAACTTCTTAATACCGGTTATAAAAATCCCGGATACCACATTCGAGCTTAGTTTGGATCTCATTCATGATACAATTGACAATATCAGCTTCATGAGGAGGAATTTCCCGGTGGCGGTTGATAAGTTGTTTATCGGCTTCACCCAGGGCCCGGCTGTCGCCTGTATAGCTGGCAAATTCAGTGGACCAGAAATGCTGGCCATTATATTGATCCGTCCAGACGGTTCGGCCATTTCCATCGCGGATGGCTACCCCGATCATTCCTTCTGAACGCATGGTGCGGCGTGTGGTTGTGATTTTCGCATACACTTTTGCATATTCCTTTACGACCGAGTCGGGTTTATAGACAGTTTCTTTTACAACCACCTCTTTGGAAACTGTTCTGGTGTTGTGATCATCGTACTGTCGGCCCACATTGATGCTGCTAAAACGGACATCCACCCGTTGATCAACCCGGATATTCCGGTTTCTTGCTTCGAATGAAGAATAGTATTTAACAAATTCATTCCCGTTATGCTGTTGCAGGTAGCGAAGAATATTATCATCAAAGCTGCGGTAACGGTTATTGTAGGAACTGTACTGGTAGCTGCTTCTTTCTTCCAGGGGCATCACGATTACATTGACCACGGCATTGGCATAGGCTTCTTCCAGTTTTTCGCGGATACCGATATCTCCGGGAATAAAACCCAATGCAACCTGGAATTCACGATAAGCCTGGCGGTAACTTTGGTGATCGTAGCGATTCATCAGGGCCAGTCCCCTGTTATAGCGGGTCTCCCCGGCTTTTTCCCGGTACGTCACCAAATAGGAAGAATAGTCGGCAGGCAATACCCGGTTAAATACGTCCGGCGATCGGCGGATGGATTCATATAAACGTTGCAGGTCTGCATATTCATTATAGATCCATTCATATTTCAGATCGTTATTGCTGGCACTGTGGTTACGGATACGGCTTTCATGATCTTCGACAGCGAAGCGATAAGCATTTTGCAGGACCTCCAGCAATTTGGGATCGTCAGGGTCTTTTTGCAATTTTTTAGCAGCCAGCTCCACGGCTTCATCATAGCGGCCTTTTTCATATAGTTTACTGGCCGTTTTACAGGAAACAGCCAGAACGCTAACCATAAAAAGAAGTAAAGAGTAAAATTTCAGGTTCATAAAGACCTCCGTTTTCATTGGTACGATCAAAGCTAGCACCATGTTATTCAGTGATCTGCTAATTATAAAATGATTAACAGGCTGATGGGAAATTTACGGTCAGTATTTCAGAATATCCCGCAAAAAATTATGGTATTCATCGAAAGATGGAAGATTGTTATGGCCGCCTCCATGGATCCGGATCAGGGTAATGCGGCGGGGATTGAACCGCTGCAGGGCTTCACTATGGCGGATGGGGATCAGCCAGTCCTTTGTACCATGTATAATATAGGTATGGCATCTTACCTTTTGAATCCACAGATCCGTTCGGAGATGGTAACGCAGTACAATGCGAACGGGGAGTATGGGTAAAAAACGTTCGACCACACGGGTAAAATTGTAGTAAGGCGCATCGAGTATCAGGTAACGGGGATTATTATCAGAAGCGAGTTTGCTGGCGAAACCGCTACCCATGCTGCGTCCATAAATGATCAGGTGATCTTCCTTGTACTGTTCTTTTAGTTTGTCGTAGATAAACTGCATATCCTCCAGCATTTCTTTTTCACTGCGTTTACCGGTGCTTTTCCCAAAGCCGCGGTAATCAACCAGCACCACGTCATAATCATAACGGTAAAAATCCCGGGCATACCGGGCCCAGCCTTTAATGCTCCGGGTGTTCCCGTGAAAATATAAGATCAGTCCCTTGGGTTGTTCGCGGTAAAAATGAAGTCCGTTGATCCTTACGCCCGGTTCCACGTCGAAGAAATATTCCCGGAAAGGCGCATCATATTTGAACTGGAAATTCTGCTCTAGTTTTTCCGGTTTAAAAATAAATCGCTCCTGCAGGAAATAAGCAAGGATCGAGAGGGCCACGATCCCCAGGACGATATACCAGATTAAGTTCATAGTTCATAGTCAACAGTTCATAGCGCCATTATATCGTTACCGTTCACCCTTCACCACTCACCACTCACGACTCAATCTTCTACTCTTTTCAACTTCAGATTGGTTACAGGAGCAACGATCAGCGGGAATTTTTCAACGGTCACATTGGCAACGTCAAGTCCAAAGCCTTTTTCCTCGGATAAGCTATGTTCTTTAAGCCAGAAATGAAATTTCATGATCACCCGTTCAATAAATGGCAGTTCGTTGTCCTGGCTCAGGTATTTTTCCATCACCATGAATTGGAAATCGCCCACGGTATTGCTGCTGGCAAGGCTCTCATAGCGGCTAATGATATTGACTTCCTTGTTGGCTACCAGGTCTTCCACCACTTTGCGGAACATGAGGTTGATCCGGGGTTCCATCCGGAAACCAAGCCTGAAATCCACCCGGATGATATCGTTGGGGATAATATGTTCCACCTTGTACTCGCAGGTATAGGGATCATCCATGGTGTCTACATGCACAAACCAGTAGATATCGGCCCGTTTAGGCTTTTTATTTAAAATAGAGTAAATGATCTTATGTTCGATTTCCTTGGGATTATTAGCACTGGTCAGGTAAACCAGGTGGGTGGCATACTTGGGAACCGATTTATCGTTACTCAGTTCCTGGATCTTGGGAACATAATGTTCCATGCGTACGAATTCCACGTAGCGGTTCTTGATCTTCCGGGCCCGGTACCAGATATACATGACCAGGAACATTAGACCACCAATAAACAGGGTAATATAACCGCCATGGACAAATTTGGCCATCAGGGCACTTAAATAACTGGTCTCTACGATCAGGTATGCGATCAGGAATACATAGATCCAAATGGATTTTACCCGGTGTAATACCAGGTAATTGGCAAAGAGTATGGTGGTCATGATCATGGTTACGATGATGGCCAGTCCATAAGCCGCTTCCATATTCGAAGACTTTTTGAAATACAGGACTATACCCACGCAACCCAGGAAAAGGATAAAGTTGATTGCGGGAATAAACAATTGTCCCCGGGCTTCGGAAGGATAACGGATTTTGACCTTGGGCCAAAGGTTGAGTCGCATGGCCTCACTGATGAGGGTATAGGCTCCCGAGATCATCGCCTGGCTGGCAATGATGGCCGCAGAGGTCGCGATCACAACACCAGGTATGATAAACCATTCAGGCATCAGGTCAAAAAATGCATTCACCCCCAGGGTTTGCTTGGCCTCATCGGTTATTTCCATCCCTGTTCGATGGGAAAGCAGGTAAGCACCCTGCCCAAAATAATTGATCAGCAGGCAGGTCTTTACATAAATCCAGGAATAACGGATGTTTTCCCGGCCGCAGTGACCAAGGTCGCTGTATAAGGCTTCGGCACCCGTAGTACATAGAAATACGGCACCCAGCAACCAGAAACCTTCAGGATAGGTTCGCAGGAATTCAATGGCATAATAAGGACTGAGTGCTTTGAATATGGACAGATCGTCAAACACATGTACAAATCCCAGGACCGCCAGCATGGTAAACCAGGTAAACATGACCGGGCCAAATAATTTTCCGATCGAAGCGGTGCCGAACTGTTGCATAAAAAAGAACATGGAAAGGATGATCAGCACGATGATCACCACGGTATCTGTCGGCATGCCCCGGAGAGAGGGGAGTTCTCCCAGGCCTTCAATCGCGGAAGTAATAGATATGGGTGGGGTGATAATTCCATCTGCCAATAGGGCGGCGCCCCCGATCATCGCGGGTAGCACTAACCATTTCTTTCTTCGCCGTACAAGGGCATACAAAGCAAAGGTCCCTCCTTCCCCCCGGTTGTCAGCCCGGAGTATCAGGATCACGTATTTAATAGTTGTTTGTAAAGTAAGGGTCCAGATGATGCAGGAAAGGGTGCCGACTATCAGTTCTTCGTTTACTACTCTTCCGCCAATAATGGCATTGAACACATAGAGTGGGGATGTCCCGATATCTCCGTAAATAATTCCTAAAGCGATGATCAAGCCAGCCGTTGTGACTCTGTTGGTGGGTATTTTCACTGTTAGTGATTAAAATTTGGGACCCGGTACGGGAACTTTTTTTCAGGCATAATCCAACAAAGTTATAGGCAAAAATGAAATAGCGGGAAATATTGGCCAAAACTTTGCCGTTTATAAAATAACCATGGCCTACCGGACCACCGGGTGCAGCATTTTTTATCTGAATTTCGTCGTTTCATGTAATCGCCCGTGAAAACGCATCCATGGAAAATATTCCGGCGGTGTTTGATTGGCAAATTGTAATTTTAAAAAGCAAAAAATCAGTGCATTATATGATTCGCAGCGTTATTTTATTGATGGGGTTGCTCAGTTCGGTTTTTACAATCTCTTCTGCACAGAAAATAATTTACTCGGAACCCGATAGGGATGATACCCGCCGCATGAATTTCGAAATTGCCGGTAAGATCAATGGGAATTTCCTCATTTATAAAAATGTACGGAACCGCAACTGGATTTCTGTGCTGAATAATGATATGGAGGAAATCGCCAAGGTGGAACAGGATTATGTGCCGGACAATGACCGGATGATCAATGTCGACTTTTTTGCCTACTCTGATTTTTGTTACATGGTCTACCAGTTCCAGAAGAAGAATATCGTGTATTGCATGGCTTCCAGGATTGATGGGAATGGTAAGAAAATTGGTGAGGTTATACAACTGGATACCACCCAACTGGGCTTTGCGGCCAGTAATAAGATCTATACAGTTTTATCCAGTGAAGACAAAAGCAAGCTGATCGTATTCAAGATCAACAGCCGTAACCGGAAGATTTTCCGGGTTACGAGCATCTTGTTGAACGATAAACTGGAAACGCTGAAAAAAAGCCGGCTCAGTATACCCATGGAAGAAAGAAACGAGTTGCTGGGTGAATTTCAGCTGGACAACGAAGGAGACCTGGTATTTACCAAATACCAAAGCACCAATGGGGACGAGATCAACCGGGCGGCTTTTGTGATCAAATATGCTCAGGCCGATTCCTTCAGCTACCGGGAACTGGACCTGGATAAGATTAACCTGGATGAGATCCATATCAAGGTGGACAATTTCAATAAGCGTTATTTCCTGACTTCCTTTTATTACAAGGAAAGAAGGGGCAATGTGGACGGTTTTTACTTTTATGTCTGGGATAAACAAACCCAGTTACCGGTCAATGAAAGTTCTATTGCTTTTTCAGATGAGTTAAGAAAAGAGGCGAAAGGCGATGCGAATATGTGGATGGCCTTTAATGATTATTTTATCCGTAATATCATTACCCGCCGCGACGGGGGTGTCATCATTGCTGCTGAATCTTATTACACCACCTCCCGCTTCAACAGCTGGAACCGATGGAATTACCTGAACCGCTCATATTTCAACTCACTGGATTATTATTATTACTATCCTTATTACAGCAGTTTCTGGGGCAGCCGCTGGAATAATAACCAAAACGTCCGCTTCCATGCCGATAATATCGCCGTATTTTCCTTTAATAAATACGGGCAGCCCGAGTGGAATAATGTTATTGTCAAGGAACAATTCGACGACCAGTCGGACGATCATATTTCTTACCAGGTGATGGTAACAGGGGGACAACTGCATTTCCTGTTCAACCAGAGCGAAAGACGCCTGCAATTACTGAATGATTATAGCGTGGAGCCGGATGGTAAAATGAATCGTAATCCGACCTTGAAGAATTTGGACAAGGGTTACGAGTTTATGCCGAGGTATGCAAAGCAGGTCAGTGCCAGGCAGATCCTTGTGCCTTGCCTGACACGGAATTATATTTGTTTTGCGAAGGTGGATTATAATTAATTGTGCTAATATTGTCCATTATCCGTGATCGGCGTATTTAAACAGAAAAACCCGGCGAACCTACTGCTATTGTTGGTTTTTGGTGTGCTTTTAAAGCTCCCCATGTTTTTCCATCCCCATATACCGGTGGTAAGACCGGCCGATGGTACCTTATTCATTTATATCTTAAAATGGCTGGAGCCTGCCGGTAAGGAAAACCCGGTGATCTATTCCCTCCTCGCTTTTGGTTTATTATTCCTGCAGGCAGTTATGCTGACCCGCTTTATCAATAACCAGCGGATGACAAGCCGATCCAGCTATCTCCCTGGAATGGCTTACCTCCTGATCACCTCCCTGATGCCCGAATGGAATTATTTTTCAGCCCCCCTGCTGATCAACAGTATATTGTTATTTGTATTATCCTCTCTTTTCAGGATCTATCACCAGCAAAATGCCAGGGGCACTATTTTCAATATTGGGGTGGCCCTCGGAATTGCGGGTTTCCTGTTTATTTCTTCACTCACCTTTATTATCTGGGTCCTGCTGGCGATGGCGGTAATGCGTCCCTTCCGGATCAATGAATGGCTGCTCTGCATCCTGGGAATTACGATTCCTTTTTATTTCTATGGTATTTATATTTTCCTGAACGACCAATGGAGCTGGAAAGCACTGGTTCCGCATATTTCGGTGGGTATTCCTTCCATTAAACAATCCGCCTGGCTGGCTGGCAGTGTTTTCCTGCTGATGATCCCCTTTCTTACAGGTGGTTATTATGTGCAGGACAATTTGCGGCGTATGCTGATCAATGTGCGGAAAGGGTGGAGCCTGCTGCTCCTCTACCTGATGGCCTCCCTTTTACTCCCTTTTGTGAATAACAGTGACAGTTTTGAAAACTGGGTGATGGCCATGATTCCCATGGCAGCCTTTCATGCCTGCACTTATCTTTATTCAACCCTGCGGATCTATCCCAACCTGGTATTTTGGCTAAGCGTGGCCTTTGTGCTGGCCTACCAGTATTATGGCCCCGGTTGGCAGGTATGAATTCAGGGCAGATTCAATCATATTGTTTACCGGGTTTCTGAATGAAGCAGTACAAACGTTAGGGAAAATAATCAGCCGGAAAACTTTCATGCCTTTTCAATTATCTTTTTTGAATAAGTATCTTTGCACTTTCCAAAACAATCAGCATGAAATTCGGTGTCGTTGTTTTCCCGGGATCTAATTGTGATCGCGATATGCATGATGCTTTACGTTATGACCTGGGGCAGGAAGTATCCATGTTATGGCATAAAGACAGGGATCTCAGTAAATTCAATACGGAGGATTGTATCATATTACCCGGTGGTTTTTCATATGGCGATTACCTGCGTTGTGGAGCGATTGCCCGCTTTAGCCCCATGATGCAGAGCGTGATTGAATTTGCCAACGCGGGGGGTAAGGTTTTTGGGGTTTGTAATGGGTTCCAGATCCT
The DNA here is from genome assembly GCA_036277695.1 of Chitinophagaceae bacterium. GTDB lineage: Bacteria > Bacteroidota > Bacteroidia > Chitinophagales > Chitinophagaceae > CADEDV01. The sequence continues at coordinate 9,385 of DASUMO010000144.1, read as the reverse complement.
TTGCGAATCGCACCTTTTGCCGGGGGCCTTGCTGCGCAACGGCAACCAGCAATTCGTTTGTAAAAACGTATTGATTACCCGGGATGGAGAGAAACTGTACAAAATCCCCGTAGCTCATGGCGAAGGCCGCTATTATGCTGATGAAAAAACACTGGATGAACTGGAAACCAATGGGCAGGTTCTCTATTATTACTGCGACGAGGATGGGAAAATTACGAAGGGAGCCAATCCCAATGCCAGCACCCGCAATATTGCAGGTATCTGCAATGCCGGCCGAAACGTCTTCGGCATGATGCCACACCCCGAAAGGGCCTGTTCGGCACAATTAGGCAATACGGATGGGAGGGAAATCCTGAAAACCCTCCTCATGGCCGAACAACTCGTTTATTGAAAACCGCGTCTTATCCCTGGTTTCGGTTATCCGTCATTTTTCTGACAAAAACAACCCCTGTGGTTCAGTATGTTTGCGTTTCAAATTTTAACAGAAAAACTGGCTTAAAAACTGGAATTTTGCACTGGTTAAATCAAAGCATCTATGAAGAAATTTTTCGCACTGAGTTTATTGGTACTGGGAATGTCTGTTTCGAAAGCACAAAATCCGGTAAACTGGAGTTTTTCTGCCAAGAAAATCGATGATAAGACCTATGAAGTTTATATGACTGCCTCTATCCAGCCGGGCTGGCATCTTTATTCTCAGGATCAGCCCGCAGATGCGATCGCGATTCCTACCGGGTTTACCATTAAAAACAATCCTTTATTGAAACTGGATGGAAAAATCAGGGAATTGGGAAAACTGGAAAAATTCCATGATAAAAAGCTGGACGTTTCTGCGAATCAATATTCTACTAAAGTTGATTTTATTCAGGTGGTGAAACTAAAGGCCAATGCCAAAACCAACCTCAGCGGAAGCGTGGAGTACCAGACCTGCAATGATGAAAAATGTTTACCTCCCAAAACAGTCAATTTCAATATTGCCATTAAGTAAATGATATCCGGTTCTGAAACATATATTACGGGTTCTTGTAAAGGAACTCGTTTTTTTTAACCACTCATTCTTATGCGGCGGCTTTTTCACTCCATCTTCTTTACTGGTTTATTTCTTTGCATATCCTTCTATCTGCCTGCACAACCTAATGAGGAAGGAATCACCGGATGGAAAGCCGAAGCCAGGAAAATTACGGAGGGAAAATATGAACTATCCTTTAGCCTGCCCGCCACAGGCGGCTGGCAACTGTATGCGCCCAACCAGTTATTGTTAGAAACGCCCACTACCGAATTGAAATTTGCCGATTCCAGTATTTCGCAGGAGGGTGAATTCATTGTCTCAGCACCAGCCTTGAAAATCAATAACCCTATTTTCGAAGGAACCCCGGTGGCAGTATATGAACAGGCTGTGAGTTGGAAATCGATGATCAGTATAAAAGGTCCGGTACCCGCTAAACTCCAGGGATCGCTCTTATATACTTATGGGAAGAATGATGAATTCTATCCATCAGCCGAGTTCCCCTTTACTGTTGACCTGGAAGGTGGCGTGGAATCGCTAAGCCGGATCAGGATAAACAGTATCGATATACATAAACCGGCCAGTGATTGCGGGGATGAGGGGACTAAGAACAAGAGCATTTTCACCATTTTCTTGCTGGGAATACTGGGGGGACTCATTGCCCTGATTACGCCCTGTGTTTTTCCCATGGTTCCCGTTACAGTTACTTTTTTTACCAAGAAATCAACCGAGCGGAAAAAGGGCATTCGCAATGCCCTGCTCTACGGATTTTTTATCTTCCTGATCTATGTATTAATTACTCTGCCCTTTCACGTTGCAAGCAAGGCCATCAGCCCCGAGATCTTTAATAATATTTCTACCAATGTAACGCTGAATATTATTTTCTTTATTGTCTTCATTGTATTTGCCTTATCATTTTTTGGTTTGTTCGAGATCGGTCTCCCTTCGGGTTTGGCCAATAGTGCCGGGGCAAGGTCTGGGGCCGGGAACGTGGCGGGCATATTTTTCATGGCCGGTACTTTGGCTATTGTATCGTTTTCCTGTACAGGTCCTATCCTCGGAACTTTATTAACGAATGTGGCGGTTGATGGCGCCTGGCCTTTGACAGCCGGGGCAGCGGGGTTCGGTCTTGCCCTGGGTCTGCCCTTTGCCCTGTTTGCCATGTTCCCCAACTGGCTGCAGTCCTTACCTAAATCGGGTGGCTGGATGACCGATGTAAAAGTGGTGCTGGGTTTTATTGAACTGGCACTGGCGGTAAAATTCTTATCCAATGCAGACCTGGTCAAGCAATGGGGTTTATTAAAAAGGGAAGTATTTATCGGGTGCTGGATCCTGATTGGCCTGCTCACGGTATTATACCTCCTGGGTAAGTTAAAAATCTCACATAGCTCCCCCGTAAAGCGATTTTCTTTTTCCCGGATTGCTTTTATTGTACTTTTTGCTTCTTTCACCATCTATATTATTCCGGGATTAACGAATTCAAAATGGGCGGATCTGAAACTGATCAGTGGTTTTCCGCCCCCCCGCACCTATAGTCTTTACCTGCATGAGTCAACCTTTGAACCAATCCAGAATGATTATGAAGCTGCGCTGGCACTGGCTAAAAATGAAAATAAACCCGTATTGATTGATTTTACCGGCTGGGCCTGTGTTAACTGCCGGCGTATGGAAGATAAGGTTTGGCCCGACCCTGTCGTGGACTCTTTGATGCGAAAGGAATTTGTGGTTGTCTCCTTATTCGTAGATGAGCGAACTAAGCTTCCCTTGACCGAGCAGCAAAACTTTATGACCTCGGCCGGAGTTGAAAAAGCAATTATCACGGTGGGGGATAAGTGGTCTGCTTTCCAGGTGGAGAATTTCGGAGCCACATCACAACCCCAGTATATCATCCTGTCCCCGGATGAAAAAGTATTGACCAAATCCAAATATTACACGCCCGATGCGGATGAATTTACAGAATGGCTGATCTGCGGACTGGATACTTTTCGACAGGAAAAGGCCAAACTTAAAGAATAGTTGAAAGATCTATATTCCAGGAATCAAATTCCCGGATCCATAAAGTATTCAAAAGGCCAAACCCTAACTCCAGGCTCATCACATTAAAGAAAAAACCTCCCAATCCAGTTTACGGATCAGGAGGTTTTTCAATTTGGTGTCATTCTGTACCAGCCTTCCGGTATATCCGCCGAAGGCGGCAGGCAAGCAACCGAAAAATTCAGTATCGAATTCTTATCCCCGGGCGGAGATACAGAATGACAAATATGTAAGCGGATTGGGTATCGGGAAAATGATGGTTGTTCAGCAGGATACACGTTGATCAAGTCCGCACCATTTCTTTTTCCTGTATTCTCAATCCGTCGTTCAAATCCAAACTAAAGAGCTATTTGCTTTTGTATCATCAGCTTTCGCAAGTTAATTAATCCATAGCGCATGCGGCCCAGGGCAGTATTGATACTGCAATCGGTAGCTGCGGCAATTTCTTTAAAACTCATATCCGCATAATGACGCAGGATGATTACTTCGCGCTGGTCTTCAGGCAGGCGTTGCAACATTTCGCGTACGCGATCATAACTCTGTCGTTTCATCATGGTGGTCTCAGCACTGTCCTCTGAAAAGTTCAGCACTTCGAATATGTCTTTGTCCTCCCCATTACGAATGGTGGGCGTGCGTTTGACCTTGCGGAAATGATCCACGCATAAATTATGCGCAATCCGCATGGCCCAGGGAAGGAATTTGCCTTCCTCGGTGTAACGGCCACTTCGCATGGTGTCAATGATGCGGATAAAAACATCCTGGAAGATGTCTTCGGCGAGGTATTTGTCTTTTACGAGGAACAGGATGGACGTATACAGTTTATCCTTATGGCGGAGGATAAGGGCTTCCAGGGCGTCCAGGTTACCATCTGTAAATAGATGGATTAGTTCATGGTCGGTTTTTTTGTTAAAAGCTTTCATAACTCCTACAGGTTTAGGTTGCTCTGAAGTTGTTAAACAACGACAGATATTTCAAATGGATATTGGTTTCTCGGTTTGGTAAATCGGTTAAAAACAAAAATGTAGAAGTCTGGCGATAGGCGGGATAAGTTTAAGGTTAGTCATGTTTTTTGGATATTGGACTCTAAAAGTAAATTATTTCAGGAAAACACCAAACATTTGTCCGCACCCGCTGTATTTTTAGGTCCTAAGATAATGTTAAGAGTTTCCTCCGAAAATTAAGCCCATCAAGGCTTTACCTTTGCAGTTATATTAATGGAAAAGACAATAAAAGGGAAAAATCCCGCAGGGATAAAGACCGTAAATTCCGCAGAAACTATTTATATCCGGGGGGCCCGGGTACATAACCTGAAGAATATAGATGTTCGTATTCCCCGCAACCGGCTGGTGGTGGTTACGGGAGTATCCGGTTCGGGAAAATCTTCCCTCACTATTGATACCTTATATGCTGAAGGACAGCGCCGTTACGCTGAAAGTCTGAGTGCCTATGCCCGTCAATTCCTCAACCGGATGAATAAGCCGGATGTGGATTATATCAAGGGTCTTTGCCCGGCTATTGCGATCGAACAAAAAGTAAGCACCCGTACTCCCCGCAGCACGGTGGGCAGTATGACGGAGATCTATGATTACCTGCGGCTGCTCTTTGCCCGGGTCGGGAAAACCATTTCCCCTGTTTCAGGCCGCGAGGTGAAAAAAGACGATGTAACCGATGTTATCAGGGCCATTCAGCAATTAAAAGAAGGGGATAAGGTATTTATCCTGGCACTTTTCAAGCAACACCGTAACCGGGATATTAAAGAGGAGTTGAACATCCTTCAGCAAAAAGGGTTTAGCCGGCTCTATGTAAATGGGGAAACAGTCCGGATTGAAGATGAGATCGCCGAAAGCCGTTTCCTGGCTGCCAAAAAGAAATCCAAGGCTTATATTTTGGTCGACAGGATTGTGGTAAAGGATTTTAATGAGGATGATCTCCACCGGCTCGCCGATTCAATAGGTACTGCATTTTACGAAGGCGAGGGTGATATATATATAGACGTCAACGGCAATAACCTGGTTCATTTCAATAACAGGTTTGAACTTGACGGAATGCAATTTGAGGAGCCGGTACCCAATCTTTTTTCATTTAATAATCCTTTTGGTGCCTGTCCCACTTGCGAAGGATTTTCCCAGGTCCTGGGTATTGACAGCGAACTGGTGATCCCCGACCGTCGCCTAAGTGTTTATGAAGGCGCCGTGGCTCCCTGGAAAGGTGAAAAACTCGATTGGTGGCGACAGCAATTCATTAAGATGGCCAAAAAGGCCAGCTTTCCCGTGCATAAACCCATTGCTGATCTTACAGAAAAACAATACGCAGTATTATGGGAAGGGATTGATGGAATCGGGATCAACGATTTTTTCAAAGATGTGGAATCACAGTTATATAAGGTACAATACCGCGTATTACTAAGCCGCTATCGTGGCAGAACGGAATGCCCGGACTGCCAGGGTTATCGGCTGCGCAAAGAGGCCCTTTATGTAGAGGTGAATGGTAAACATATCGGGAAGCTGGGCACGATGCCGGTAAAAGACCTGAAGAAATGGTTCGATGAGCTGCCTCTTCACCTCAGTAGCCATGATAAAGAAATAGGTAAACGAATCCTGATTGAGTTGAACAACCGGTTGGATACCCTGCTCAAAGTAGGGCTGGGATACTTAACGTTAAGCCGCCTGGCCAATTCATTAAGCGGTGGTGAAAGCCAGCGTATACAACTGACCCGGAGCCTGGGCAGTAATTTGACCAACTCCCTCTATATATTGGATGAACCTTCGATCGGTCTACATTCCCGGGATACGGCTAATCTAATAACCGTATTGAAGGAGCTGAGAGACCTTGGAAATACAGTCGTTGTGGTGGAACACGATGAAATGATGATGCGGGAAGCCGATCATATTATAGATATGGGCCCGCTGGCATCCCATTTGGGCGGTGAAGTGGTGGCCGAAGGGGATTATGAAGCGATCGTCAGCAATTTTCAAAGCCTGACCGGTAAATACCTGAATGGCGAATTGCAGATTGAAGTACCTGCCAACAAGCGAAAATGGAATCGTTCCATCAAGGTGGAAGGGGCCCGCCAGCATAATCTTAAGAATATTACGGCCGAGTTTCCTTTGAACCTGCTTTGCGTGGTAAGTGGAGTAAGCGGAAGTGGTAAAACAACCCTGGTTAGACAAATACTTTACCCGGCCCTGCGGAAAATAAAAGGTGAGTTCGGGGACAAGATCGGATTTCACAAAACGATCAGTGGTGACATTGACAGCATCGACCAGATTGAACTGGTGGATCAAAATCCCATCGGTAAATCTTCCCGCAGTAATCCCGTAACATATATTAAAGCCTATGATGAGATCCGCGACCTTTTTGCCAGGCAACCATTAAGTAAGATGAGGGGATTTCAACCCAAACATTTTTCATTCAATGTTGACGGGGGACGTTGTGATACCTGTAAAGGGGAAGGCGAACAGGTAGTAGAAATGCAGTTCCTCGCTGATGTGCACCTTGTCTGTGAAGCCTGCGGTGGAAAAAGATTCAAGGAAGAAGTATTGGAAGTAAAATATAATGATAAAAACATCTTTGAAATACTGGAGCTAAGTGTAGATGAAGCCATACAGTTTTTTTCCGCAGACCGGGAATCGGCCAACCTGGTAAAAGCTATACAACCTTTGAGTGATGTTGGGCTGGGTTATGTAAAACTGGGACAATCGTCCGACACACTTTCCGGCGGCGAAGCGCAGAGAGTGAAGCTTGCTTCTTTCCTGGGAAAGGGGCGGGCATCTAATAAGATCCTGTTCATATTCGATGAGCCCACCACGGGTTTGCATTTCCATGATATTAAGAAATTATTGACTTCTTTTCATGCATTGATCGGGCAGGGACATTCTATTATCGTAATTGAACATAATATGGAGGTGATCCGTAGCGCTGACTGGGTTATCGATCTGGGCCCCGAAGCTGGTGATGGGGGCGGGCAGCTGGTATATGCAGGAAAACCGGAGGGATTGAAAAAGGAAAAACAAAGCCGCACCGGTTTATATCTCTAGTTTTTATGCAAGGGACATTTTTAAATGTTGAAAATCTTCTACACTCGTCTACTATGCTAACTTTACTTTTTTTACCGGCCGGTTTCAATTTTAGTTTTCTCTCCAGCAGTCTAAAAAAAAACCTTTACAATTTGTTTGTGATTCCAAACTAATTGTACCTTAGAGATACAATTACTCCTGCACGTAAGATTTTTGCCATCCTCCTTTATCCTGTTTAAAGCTAAATTATTATTGTCCTGTTTAAACCAAACCTTGGTTCGGTTATTCTATTTCTTCATACAAAACCTTGACCATGAAAAAACCTTTACAACGTTTAATGGCGTTTAATCTTTGCTTTGTTCTCTTTTCTACCCTGATCAGCCTTTCTTCCTACGCAGTCACCAAAACCTCTACCGGAGATGGTAGCTGGAGCCAAAACGGTACCTGGAGTCCCGCGGGAGAACCGGTAGCCGGGGACGATGTGATTATCGCTGCCGGTCATACAGTGGTTTTAAATACCGACGCAACCGGTCTTAATAGCCTGACGATAAACGGTACACTTACTGCCGGAAACAATAATACCGACAGGTTGATTTCTGTTTTAGGGAGCGTTACCATCAACACTGGAGGCGTATTCAATACCGCTGGTAATGGTGGAAATCGCTTATTCCTAACCGGGAATTTAGTGGTGGACGGAACCCTGGATGCCAACCTGGGACCTGGTTCCATGGATATCACTTTTAATGGTAACTCGGCCTCGCAGTCGGTTACAGGAACCGGTATTGTTGATTTCAACGGCATCACCCTCTTCAATAGTTTGGGGTTGAGCCTGGGGCTTAATGCGGATTTACGGGGCATTATCAATTTTGTGAACGGGATCATTTCCATCCAACCGGGTTTCACACTGCATAATATCAATGGAACGATCGCCACCAGCGGTGGTTTTAATAATGTGGAACATATCAATACCCAGGTTAATTATACAACCGGGGCGCAGGGCATCTACCGGGTGAGTAATCTTGCTATCGGTGTAGCCTATACTTTTCCTGTAGGCAATGGTACATATTATATGCCGGTAACAGTGACGCCAGTTAGTGCTCTTTCCAGTTTTAGTGTGAATGTATTTTCCGGTATTACGGCCGAAGGAACTCCCAATGGCACACCCTTCACTGCGGGTCAAAAAAACTATGTAGTAGATGCGGTTTGGGATGTGGAGCGGATTTCTGGTTCCGGAAATGCGGATATAACCCTGGGTTGGGAAAATCCCCAGCAGGGGCCGGGATTCTCTACGCTAAGCGATGCACAAATCGGGATTAGCAGGCATGATGGTACCAGCTGGACATTGACTAGTGGAAGCGGAAGCCAGGCGGCCAATACAGCCACCCGGACCGGCATGAGTGCTTTTGGTTCACTGGGTGTGGGGCAAAACGCCACCGTGCTGCCTTTACATTTTGCTAATATCAAAGCATTCCAGAAAAATGGTGGTGTACAGATTGAATGGAGCAATATGACAGAGAAAGATGTTGATCATTATACCGTAGAACGTTCTGCGGATGGGGTTCAATTCACCAGCATTGGCCAAACAGCAGCGCGAAGCAATACAGAAAGCCGCCAGGATTATACAGTATTTGATGCGGCTCCAATACAGGGTGTTAATTTTTACCGCATCCGGGGTATCGAAATCAATAACCGCGCTTCCTTCAGTCCAATTGTAAAAGTTGAGATTGGTGGTACGGGTGCAGATATCAGGGTTTATCCTAATCCGGTACGGGGCATGCAGCTTTCTTTGCAATTCACCAATATAAAGGATGGGCAGTATACCCTAAGCCTCGTTAATACGAATGGGCAGCAGGTATTCCGGAAAACCCTGCTTCACCAGGGTGGCTCAAGAACCGAAAGCCTGGAATTGCCGGGCATCGTAAAACCAGGTGTCTATACCTTATTGGTAACCGGCGAAGGGTTTAAAGAAAGCAGGCCTTTGATAATTCAGTAAGCTGCTTTCACTTATATCATTAATAAAAAAGAGGATCAGTGATCCTCTTTTTTATTGATGATAAGCATGATCAACGAAGCTTATCCAATGATTTTACCAATTTTTCATCGTGCCGGATCCCCCGGTAGGCCATGATATAAGCAAAGATAACCAGTCCTGACAGCAGGCTCCATAAAGCAGGAGTACTGGATAGTAATTTGCGCATTTCCACAATATATAATACAATAATCAGTATGGCCACAAGCAGGCCACCCAGGCAGAGCCGCATCTGTAACCTGCGGTCTTTGAATTGAAAAATTGCCACAGATGAGATTACGATGGAAATAATAGTCAGGATCA